>DVLW01000036.1 GCA_018715285.1 Candidatus Faecivivens stercoripullorum
CTTTTTTCGTCGAATGAATCTGCATCATCACGACATACGGGTCACACATTCTTCCATAATACACGGTATTCTGGCTGCGAACCAGAGGCCGGTTTTTATAAGTAAAAAAAACTTCTCCCATAATTCTTATCCCTTTCCATATTTACAGGCCCATTATCCACCTGATTGCTTCTTTTCTTTTTCAATTTTACCATATAACCCCGGTGTTGTAAAGCAGAAAAATGTTAATTTTTGACGGAAGCAAAAAAACTTGAAAAAAAGTGTTGACAAATCAGAATTGATGCGTTATAATAGTCAACGTCGCAAGGACAGACAATCCGAAAGACAAAGACAAAGACCTGGCCCGGTAGCTCAGTTGGTTAGAGCGCCAGCCTGTCACGCTGGAGGTCGTGGGTTCGAGCCCCATTCGGGTCGCCATTTTCATCTTACTGTTCTACGCCTCTGTAGCTCAGTCGGTAGAGCAGGGGACTGAAAATCCCCGTGTCGTTGGTTCGATTCCGACCGGAGGCACCATATATGCGGATTTAGCTCATCTGGTAGAGCGCCACCTTGCCAAGGTGGAGGTAGCGAGTTCGAGCCTCGTAATCCGCTCCATTTAAAAGCGCTGCTGAAATATCGGCAGTGCTTTTTTCAGTTTATTTTTCAATATTTTAAAACCGCAGCGAACTGGTGGTACAGGTCTTCCCTGTCAATCACTTCGCTGCGGTTTATATTTTTATCACGCCTGATGATGTTCTTTCAGCCAAATCTGTTCGTTTTCATGTCTGCTGGGGCGTCCCATCAATTCATGAACCGCCTGCTCAGGAGATTTGCCATCATACAGTACCTGATTGAGCTGCTCTACAATCGGCATCTCAACCCCTTTACTCCGGGCAAGCTCCAATGCCGTCTGCGCGACAATACAGCCTTCAACGGTCATACCGACCCGCTGAATAGCCTCATGCGGCGCGATTCCCTGTCCGATATACAAACCTGTCCGATAATTACGGGAATGAAGGCTGGTACAGGTTACAATCAGGTCTCCGATACCGGTGAGTCCTGCAAATGTAGTTGGGTCCGCGCCCATCGCCACGCCAAGACGCGCAATTTCCGCAAGGCCTCTGGTCATCAAGGCTGCTTTTGCGTTGTCTCCAAGGCCCATGCCATCGCACATACCGGCACAGACTGCAATAATATTTTTCAGTGCACCGCCCAGCTGTACGCCTACCATATCGTCACAGACGTATATCCGCAGCCGCTCATTGCTCAGAGTATCCTGCACATATTCCGCATTTGACCTGTCACGGCTGGCTGCATCCAACGTTGTCGGAACACCGCGTGCAATTTCCTCAGCGTGTGAAGGCCCGGACAGGATAACTACTGCCCGATCAGGAATCTCTTCTTCAATAACTTCACTCAGCAGCTTGTGACTGCCCTGTTCCAGTCCTTTTGCAACGCTCGCCACAACCGTCTGAGGCGACAGGATCTCTCTTGCCCTTGCTGCCGTTTCACGTATCGCAAAGGACGGAACAGCCAGTATCAGCAAATCTGCGCCCGCTGCCTGCTGAATATCTGTCGTCACATGAATACCTGGATTGACCGGCACACCGGGCAGCAGCTTTTTATGCTCGCCATCGCGGATAATCGCGTCTACTTCCTGTTGGAACAATCCCCACAAAGTTACTTCATGACCATACCGGTGGCAGGTCGCAGCAAGCGATACGCCAAAACCGCCGGTTCCAAGAATCGAAATTTTTGCCATACAGTCCTCCATAAATCCTCTGCCGGCACCTGTCCAGTCCGGCAGCTAAACTGTCGCTGTTTCTTTTCAATATAGCATAAACCGCCTGTCGATACAATAGGAAATCATAGACAAGCTATTAATTTTTACTCTACTCTTAATATACAAAACGCTTTCCGAATCATGTCCGGAAAGCGTTTTCAGTCGTTATTTTTTCTTGTTTCCAAACCGGCTTTCAGTTCCGTTCAGCAGACGCTTGATATTGGCGCGATGGAAAAAGATAACCAGTCCGCCAAGAATCAGGGCCATTAGCGTATCCCACAGCACTGTACTTGTATGACCAACCAGTCCAAAAATCAGCGTCAGGATTGGATAAGCAACTGCAACCGTGATCGAGCCAGCCGAAACAATCCGGGTTGTAAGAAATACCGCCAGAAAAATTGCCAGCAATATGAGCAGTATCCACGGATTCAGTATCAGAATAACACCTGCTGAAACCAGTATTCCTTTACCTCCGCGGAAACCGTAAAATACCGGAAAGCAGTGTCCCATCATGACAAAAAAGGCAACGATATATTCTCCGTAAAACGGAAAATCTCCAAAGCTGCCGACACCGCCAATCAGCATGGCAATCAGATGTCCCAGCAGCAATGCAATTGCGCCCTTTGTAAAGTCGCCGATGGTCACCAGTATTGCGGGAAATTTACCAAAAGTGCGGGCAATGTTGGTCATGCCTGCGTTGCCAGAGCCATAATCGCGGATATCCTTGTGATACAAAACCTTGCTGACGATAATCGCAAAATTCGCGCAGCCAATCAGATAAGAAGTCACTGCCGTCAGCACCATCGCTAAAACCAGTCGAATATTCTCCATTGTCTCCAACCCTTTCCGTCAATTATCTGTATCCAGCATAATCGTTATGCGTCGTTTCTGTCGCGTTCCCGGACAATAAACCGAATCGGCGTACCTTCCAGATTGAAGGTATTACGAATCTGGTTTTCCAGATAACGCTGATACGAAAAATGGAAAAGGTCTTTCCGGTTGACAAACGCAACAAATGTCGGCGGTTTGGTGGAAGCCTGGGTCATATAATAGATCTTCAGCCGTTTTCCCTTGTCAGACGGCGGTTCTACTCTGGCAACCGCTACGCTCAGAAGGTCGTTCAGCTGACCGGTCGTTGCACGGAAAGCATTTCTTTCTGCGACAACGTGAATCAGCTCATACAGCTTATTGACACGCTGTCCGGTCATTGCAGAGATAAACAGGAAAGGAACATAGCTCATAAAACTGAAATCCTTTTCCAGCTTGTCAGTAAATTCCTTCATCGTCTTGTCGGTCTTATTTTCAACCGCATCCCATTTATTGACCGCAACAATACAGGCTTTACCCTGTTCATGCGCATATCCGGCAACTTTGGAATCCTGTTCGGTAAAACCGACTGTTGCGTCAATGACAATAACCGCAACGTCCGCACGGTCAACTGCCATA
>DVLW01000037.1 GCA_018715285.1 Candidatus Faecivivens stercoripullorum
TCTAAATCTTTTTCCATATCAGTACCGCCTTTCCTGTCAATCAAAGTATAAGGAGATAAATCTGTATTCGGACTATACAGTTATAAAAAAATAATCCGGGTCTTCTCTCTAAGAGAAAACCCGGATTATCCTCACTTGGTGCGGATAGCAGGACTTGAACCTGTATGACCGTGAAGTCACTAGAACCTGAATCTAGCGCGTCTGCCAATTCCGCCATATCCGCATATGGTGCCGGTGGCGGGACTTGAACCCGCACGGTATCGCTACCAACGGATTTTGAGTCCGTCACGTCTGCCAATTCCATCACACCGACGCGATCATCGTTCCGTGGATGCAAGACGTATTATAGCACAACAAAAAACAAATTGCAAGTGTTTTTTTGAAATTTCATAAAAAAATTGTTTTTTCCTTGCAGCTCCATAACTCACTATGGTATAATAATTTTATATAACCTATCAAAAGGACGGAGGTTTCTATGACCAGGGAGGATACCCAGACACCTATTTCTTCTTTGCCATACCGGCTTGAAAAACTCGGTAATACGCTGTTTCTTGCTGTTTCTGATGAACACCGATTTGGCAGTGACGCTTTTTTGCTCGCGGATTTTGCCGGACAATCACTTCGCCATAAAGACTACGCGGTTGATCTCGGAACCGGATGCGGAATTATCGCTTTTTTACTGTACAAAAATCAGCGTCCGACTAAAATGTGGGGAATTGATATCCAGCCGCAGGCCATCGACCAGTTCCGGTTTTCAGTTGACTACTCTATTCAGCAAGGTGAAGATATAAGTGATATCCTTCAGGCTGAATGCTGCGATCTGAAAAATATCAAAAGCTGTCTTCCGGCAGGAAAATTTGACCTCGTCACCTGCAATCCTCCTTACAAAACCGGCGGTACCGGCATCCTGTCAGCCGACCCGGCACACCAGATTGCACGTCATGAACTGCTCTGTTCAATTGATGACGTATGCGCTGCTGCTGCCTGGCTGCTAAAAAGCGGCGGCCGGCTTTGTCTTTGCCAACGTCCGGAAAGGTTATGTGACACATTGGGTGCCATGCGTGCCCACCATATTGAGCCTAAACGGCTTCGGTTTGTCGCTAAAAATGAAAATACCAATCCATG
Source organism: Candidatus Faecivivens stercoripullorum (assembly GCA_018715285.1). Classification (GTDB taxonomy): domain Bacteria; phylum Bacillota; class Clostridia; order Oscillospirales; family Ruminococcaceae; genus Faecivivens; species Faecivivens stercoripullorum. The sequence goes on from DVLW01000037.1 coordinate 1,126, forward strand.
GCTTTTTCTAGTTGAAGGGAAAAAAGACGCAAAATCTTATATGGATGTTCTGCCGACACTTATTTTTGACCAACAGACTGCTGCACGCCTGACCCACTATGGCGATTATGAATAGTATCTTATCTGATTTCTTTTGTCCATTTAGCCATACACTATTTTATTAATAGAAAGGAACACGCCTTTATGCCCGGAATTATTTATATCGTCGGAACGCCCATTGGCAACCTGTCCGACTTTTCTCCGCGGGCAATCCAGACCCTGCGTGAAGTTGATTTCATTGCGGCGGAAGATACGCGGGTTACACTCAAACTGCTGAATCATTTCGATATCCGTAAACCTCTGGTCAGCTACCATGAGCACAATCTGAGAGAACGCGGAGAAGCAATTATACAGAGAGTATTAGACGGAGAAAACGTTGCCGTTGTTTCCGATGCTGGTATGCCGTGTGTTTCTGACCCCGGAGAAGATATTGTCCGGTTGGCTGCCGAAGCAGATATCCAGACGATTGTCATTCCCGGACCTAGTGCAGCAATCAGTGCTCTTTGCATCAGCGGTCTTTCCACCTCCCGGTTTTCTTTTGAAGGTTTTCTGTCTACCAACCGGAAAAACCGCCGCGAACATCTGCAAAGCCTGATCGGAAATACCCATACACTGATCTTTTACGAGGCACCGCACAAGCTGCTGGACACCCTCAAGGATATGGCTTCGACCTTTGGCGCTGACCGGAAGATTTCTCTCTGTCGTGAGATGACAAAAATCCACGAACAGGTTTTCCGGACTACATTGGAAGAAGCGATTCAGTATTATTCTGAAAATACGCCTAAGGGAGAATTTGTTCTGATTCTGGAAGGTGCCCAGAAGCCGGTTGAACCAGAAATTACCTTTGAACAGGCGGTTGAAGAAGCAGCCCAATTGGTTGAGAGTGGTGTCCGAGTGGCAGATGCTGCAAAACAGGTATCTGCACATACGCCTTTTAAAAAGAGTGAGATTTATTCTGCTCTGATTTCCATAAGCCGGGAAGAATAACGCCGGCTGATTCTGTATTAGGAGCGATTCAATAATGAAAACCATCCGACAATTTCCTCACGCTGTGATTACTAAAAAGGGCGAACGCGCCGCTGAAGGCGGCCATCCCTGGGTATATGATGCTGAAGTTGAAGCATTATTTCCTTCTCCGGAAGGAGCGGAAGTAACAGACGGAGGACTGATCGATGTACTGACTGAAAAAGGGAAGTATATCGGTACCGGATTTTATAACAGTCATTCCAAAATTCGCATCCGCCTGATCTCCCGTAATGCCAATGACCGGTTTGAAGCAGATTTCTGGGAAAGAAAACTGCGCTATGCATGGGAATACCGCAAAACCGTTATGGGCGGTGCTGATTCTCCCGATCTGAAATGCTGCCGGGTCATCTTTGGAGAAGCAGACGGTTTTCCGGGACTGACGGTAGACAGATTCTCGGAAATTCTGGTGACACAGACCCTTTCACTGGGAATCGAACAGCGAAAAGATATTATTTTCCCGCTGCTGGTCAAGATTTTGCGTGAAGATGGACAGGATATCCGCGCAATTTATGAACGCAATGACGTAGCTATCCGCAAGCTGGAAGGCATGGAAGAGGGCAAAGGCTTCTATCCGCTCGCAGGAGAACCCATGCCGGACTATTTCCAGACAACCATTACCGAAAATGGCGTTCAATATCTGGTCGATTTCAAGGAAGGACAGAAAACCGGCTTTTTCCTCGACCAGAAGTATAACCGTCTGGCTGTTGCACGGCTGGCAAAAGGAAAACGAGTGCTGGACTGCTTTACCCATACCGGCTCATTTGCACTGAATGCTGCAATGGGTGGTGCAGAGCATGTACGGGCGGTCGATATTTCCGAATCCGCTATTGAAATGGCAAGGGAAAACGCCAGACGTAACCATCTGGAAGACAGAATGAGCTTTGTCGCAGCAAATGTATTTGACCTGCTTCCTCAGATGATGGAAAGCCATGACCCGGAAGATAAATTCGACTTTATTATCCTTGATCCGCCAGCTTTCACTAAGAGCCGCAAGACAGTTGATTCCGCGTCCCGTGGGTACAAAGAAATCAACCTCAGAGCAATGAAGCTGCTGCCCAGAGGAGGATACCTTGCGACGGCTTCCTGTTCGCATTTTATGCGGGAAGACCTGTTTATCAAGATGCTGGAAAGCGCCGCACGGGATGCAGGCAGGGAACTGCGGCAGATTGAAGTCCGCCAGCAGGCACCTGACCATCCGATCTTGTGGAACGTCCCGGAAACCAACTACCTGAAATTCTTCCTGTTCCAGGTGGTTTAAACCGGCGCTGATAAACCGAATCAAATAACAATGCCCCTGAAACTCCCATTTTTTGAGAGCATCAGGGGCATATTTGTTATATTTCAATGCTTACAGCGCAAGACGATAGATATCGATCATTTCCTTTTTATCCAAAGGGATATAATCTTTCAGAACACGCTTACCGAAGAAGGTGCATTTTTCTGCCATCTCTTCAATACCACTGTCGTCAATATCCAGTTCAGACAACCGAACCGGCATACCGATGCTGTGGAAATAATTTTCAGTTGCTTCGATACCAGCAAGTGCGGTGCGCTCAGGATGCTCGAAGTCCATCTCGATACCCCACACCCGGACAGCGTACTGACAGAAGCGTGGAAGCGCCTTTTCATTGCGATAGACATACTTTGCCCATGCCGGGAAGATAACTGCAAGACCCGCTCCATGCGCGACACGGTCATACATGCCGGAAAGCTCATGCTCCAGCTGATGGCAGCGCATCAAGAACTTCCGTCCGCAGCCGGTCAGACCGTTGTGCGACAGGGAAGAAGCCCACATCAGCGTCGCACGGGCTTCATAGTCCTCCGGGTTTTGGATGACGATTTTTCCGGCGTCGATGACCGAGCGGAGCAAGCCTTCCGCCAGATGGTCGGTCAGCGCCACGTCGCCGTTATAGCAGAAATACCGTTCCAATGTGTGCATCATGATATCGGTGATGCCGCAGGCGGTCTGGTATGGGCTGACAGTATAGGTCAGCTCGGGGTTCATCAGCGCAAACAGCGGACGGTTCAGGTCATGATTAAAGCCGCGCTTGAGCCAGCCGTCCTCATTGGTGATGACGCAGGAGTCACTCATCTCGCTGCCGGCTGCCGAAATGGTCAGCACCGCACCGACCGGCAGGGATTTTTCCGGCACACGCTTGCCGCAGGAGAATTCCCACGGGTCACAGTGATTTGCAGCGCCTGCTGCTGCCGATTTGGACGAATCCAGAACCGAACCGCCGCCAACAGCAAGAATCATTTCGATTCCTTCATCGATACACAGCTGTGCAGCCTTTCTGGAAAGGGAAATCTTCGGGTTCGGCTCAACGCCGCCCAACTCGACGAACTCGATTCCGTTTTCGTTCAGGGAAGCGACAATCCGGTCATACAGGCCGCTTCTCTTAATGCTGCCACCGCCGTAATGCAGCAAAACCTTCTTGAAGCCATAAGAACGAATCATTTCTCCGGCTTTCAGTTCCGCACCTTTGCCGAACACAACCTTTGTCGGGGTATAATAACTAAACTGTTCCACGTGGAACAACTCCTTTCTGCTCAAACGCTGTCGTCTTTTGCCTTTATTATACACCCAGATAGCCCTTCAAAACAAGCAGTGTATTGTAAACACCGTCAATATGGCTTCTCTCATAACCGTGGGAAGCATAAACACCTGAACCAATCAGGCCATGACGGATATCGTATCCAGCGCGCAGGGTTGCTTCAACGTCACTTCCGTAATGAGGATAGATATCTACCGCATAATCAGCACCTTCTGCCTTTGCAGCAGCAATCAGACCACCAGTTACATCATAGCTGTACGGGCCGCCAGAATCTTTCGCACAGATGGAAACCTGCCGTTCGGTGCAGCGCAGACCTTTGCCGACACAACCCATATCAACAGAAATCGCCTCAGTGACACCATCCGGCAGAGAAGCGGAACCACCATGTCCGACCTCTTCATAAACGGTTACATGGGCATAAACCCGGCGCTCAGGAGTAATACCATTATCTTTCAGGTATTTGGCAAAGCCCAGCAGGATACCAACCGACAGCTTATCATCCAGAAAACGGCTCTTGATATAACCACTTTCGGTAATGCGGCTGCGCGGTTCAAAAGCGACGATGTCGCCGACTTCAACACCGAGTTCTCTGGTTTCCTTTTCAGAGGTGGTGTTCTCGTCCAGCAGAACCTCGATAGTGTCAAATGTACGGGTAGTGGTGGAATACTCACCATTTACATGGACAGAAGCATCGCAAAGCTGGCAGGTTCCTTCCAAAACCTTTCCGTCACGGGTATAAACGCGGACATTTTCTGCTTCGGCGTTATTGGGGTTCATTCCACCGATACCGGTCAGGCGCAGATGACCGTCACCTTTGATTTCAGCGACCATTCCACCAAGAGTATCGGTATGTGCTTCCAGCATCAGCGCGTTTTCCGCGTCATTGCCGCCCAGATCGACCAGTACGCCGCCTTTACGGGTGAGGGTTGCCTGATACCCGAGATCAGCAAAAGCCTTCTGTACCCACTGTGCAGCCTTTGCGGTAAATCCACTCGGGCTGTCGATTGCGAGCAGCTGCATGGTCTGTTCAGCCGCGTAACGTGCGTATTCATAATCCATCTTCATATTGTCCCATTCCTTTCCTGTTTGTAAACTTCTATTATTTTTATTTGTCATAGGAGTGCTGCCCGGCGCGTTTGCTTTGGCTGTTCTTTTGACAAACAAACGGCGCGATCAATTCTGTCCGGACACTGGGCTTTTCAGCTGTTCCATCAGGTTGCCATCCTTGAATCCCTGTAATGTCTTCATAACCTCACGGAGGGTATCCATCGCACTATCGACAATCTTAACACCGATATACGGCGTTTGTCCGGAAACGACGATACAGCGTCCCTTGAGCTTCATATTGAGCATAGCCGCGATATTGACATCCAGTTTTTCCGGGATAAGGTGCAGCATCTGTCCCTTCTGGGTAATCTCTTTGAATCCGAACCGTGCCGCCGTATTGCGCAGCAGCGCAACATCGATCAATCCTTTAACCGAAGCAGGCGGTTCACCAAAACGGTCGATCAGTTCGTCAATCAAATCCATTCCGTCTTCTTCGGTAATAATCGAAGCAATCTTGCGGTAAATATCGATTCTCTGTGCAAGGTTTTCGATATAGCTTTCCGGAATATGTGCCTCCAGCTGAATATCGACCAGACATTCCGCTGTCGAACGGATTTCCGGCGCCTTGCCCTGTTTTTCAGCGACAGCCTCGGACAAAAGACGCAGATACATATCATATCCGACCGCTTCCATATGTCCATGCTGACGGGTTCCGAGAATATTACCGGCACCGCGGATTTCCAGGTCACGCAGTGCAATTCGGAAACCGGAACCGAATTTGGTAAACTCGCGGATTGCGTTCAGCCGCTTGGTTGCCACCTCGGTCAGCACCTTTCCGCGCTGGAAAGTAAAATAAGCATAGGCTCTGCGGCTGGAACGACCAACTCTTCCGCGCAGCTGGTAGAGCTGGGAAAGACCCAACCGGTCAGCGTCTTCAATAATCAACGTATTGCAGTTGGAGACATCGACACCCGTTTCAATGATGGTCGTACAAACCAGAATGTCAATTTCCTGTTCCATCAGCTGTCGCCAGACACGGGAAAGAGCTTCTTCTGACATTTTGCCGTGCGCAACCGCAATCCTCGCTTCCGGAATCATCTGCTGAATCTTTCCGGCACAGGCGTCGATTGTTTCGGTATTGTTGTGCAGGTAATATGCCTGACCACCGCGGCGAAGTTCCTTACGGAGTGCTTCCATAACAACACCGGTATCATGTTCCAGTACATAAGTCTGAATCGGATGTCGGTTCTGAGGAGCTTCTTCGATAACACTCATATCCCGTATCCCGCTCATCGCCATATTTAAGGTTCTCGGAATAGGGGTCGCAGACAGGGTCAGCATATCTACCGACGCCAGCATCTCTTTAAACCGTTCCTTATGTGCAACGCCGAAACGCTGTTCCTCGTCGATAATTGCAAGGCCCAGATCTTTGAAATGAACGTCTTTGGAAACCAGCCGGTGGGTACCGACTACAATATCGATCAGACCACGTTCCAGCTTGTTCATAATCTCTTTCTGTTCCTTTGGAGAGCGGAAACGGGAAAGAAGTTCAACATTAACCGGGAAATTTCCCATACGGGAGACCAGCGTCTGATAATGCTGCCATGCAAGAATCGTCGTCGGGCAGAGGATTGCACATTGTTTACCATCCAGTACGCACTTGAAAGCAGCCCGCAGTGCAACCTCGGTTTTTCCGAATCCAACGTCACCGCACAGCAGCCGCTCCATTGGAACCGGACGCTCCATGTCTTCTTTGATCTCATGGATGCAGCGCAGCTGGTCGTCCGTCTCCTGGTACTCAAAATGGTCTTCAAAATCTCGCTGCATCTCGTCATCCGGTGAGAATGCGTAGCCTTTAACCGACATCCGCTTGGCATACAGGGCAATCAGCTCATCTGCCATCTCGTCAACCGCTTTTTTGACCTTCTGTCTGGTCTTCTGCCATTCGGTCGAATGCAGGCGGTTCAGTTTGATATGGGAATCCTCACGTGGACCGATGTATTTGGAAACCAGGTCAAGCTGCGTAACTGGTACATAAAGGGTATCGCTCCCGGCGTAGCGAATCTTGATATAATCCTTGATGACACCCTGTAATTCCAGCTTGTGGATACCGTCAAAGATACCAATACCATGGGTTACATGAACAACATAATCACCAACTGTCAGATCGGACAGCGAACGGATTTCCTCACCTTTGCGCTTTTTGGCCTTTTTGGTCGGAAGGGAAGTCGCACGAAGCGTTGTTGTCAGCGAAAACCGGATTTCCGGGTATTCAAAACCAGTCGACAGTGTTCCGGCCAGTACAAATACCTTACGATACTTGATCGCCTTCAAATCTTTTTCATAGCTGGCTGGAATTCCCATCCGAACAAGGTCACTCGCCAGGTTCTGCGCCGCCTTATCGGTACCGGCAAAGATACAGCAGCAATATCCCTGTTCCATCAGCGGATCAAGGTCAGATTTAAGCAGTTTCAGATCACCATTCCA
>DVLW01000038.1 GCA_018715285.1 Candidatus Faecivivens stercoripullorum
TGCTGGCTGGCGACGATGAGGCAAACAAACACCCGATTGACCCGGAATATGATCCGCTTTCTCTGGCTAAAAAATGCGTCGCTGATGGCAAAAAGGTTCCGCAGATTTATGTTGCCTGCGGTGAAAATGACTTCCTGTATGAGGCAAACAAAGAGTTCGTCAAACAGCTTGAGGCTCTTGGTCTGAAACCGACGGTTGACTTTGTTCCCGGATACACCCATGAATGGAGATTCTGGAATCTGGAAGTCGAGAAGTTCCTCGACTGGATTGTCCGCTCGGATGATTTTGCAGGCAGCAGACGTCAGGTATGATGCTGCAATCGTGATCTGAATACAACAAAACAGGGATGTGGTTATCATAACCGCATCCCTGTTTTTATATCGTATTATCGCGTCAGGCGCAGGAATTTATCCAGCCGCTCGACCAGCAGACCACCGGTAATTCCGATTGCAACACCGGTGACCGCACCAGAAATCAGCAGTACCGGCAGGTAAAACCAGACATTCACCGTTTCCAGTACAACCATCGCCACCAGCAGCTGCCCGACATTGTGCATCACGCCGCCGCAGATGCTGACACCTGTGATATGCAGCCGGTTTCCCTTTGCCAGCAGTGCCATCACCACAAAACTTAAAAGTCCGCCTGCAAGGCTGTAAATCATACTGAACAGTCCGCCAAATGTCAGCCCGGTCAGCACAATCCGCACCACCGCAATGACAAAAGCGCCTCTGCTTCCAATGGTGTACAGCGCAATCAGTACCACCAGGTTTCCAAGTCCCAGCTTGATACCCGGTATCCCGAAATTAAAGGGAATCAGATGTTCCAGATAGGAAAAGACAAAGGCAAGCGCAATCATCATCCCATACAGGACCATGCGCTGCGTCTTTTCATTTCTACGCAATGGCATCCACTTCCCCTTTCTCTCCGCCGCGGATGGTCACAACCACCCGGTTGGGCAGACAGATGATGCTCTCTCCGTCCCTTGAAATCGCATAGTGACGGACACAGACGCCGTCCGGACAGCTCGCCGACTCGATTTCTGCTTTGCCGTCCGAAATGACCAGCAGGTTTTCCCCACCGTCAAAGCCGGATATCGTAACCTCGGTATCTTCACTCAGCGGCAGTGTCATCACGACCTCGCCATCAACCGATACCTCCACTTCACCGTCTGCCGCGGCAGGCCGGGTATAGAGAAACAATATCCCTGCCAGCCCGATGGCAAGTACGACCAGCAGCAGAATCAGGTCCCGTCTGCCAAAAGTCTTTTTCTTTTCCAATGCCGACCTCTGTCTGTAATCAGCTCAGCTGCTCGGTGACAAACCGGCTGGCGTTGTTGATTGCACGCAAAACTGCGTTGCTGGTATAGGTAGCGCCGGAAATTCCGTCAATATGGGAGCCGCGTCCAGATTCGCTGCTAGACAGTACCGGTAAGAGACGGCCGTCAAAACGGTCGGGATACCAGTCTTCACCGATCTGGTCGCCGTAATAATCAGATTCGTGCTGCTCAAGAACCTCAACACTAATCAGCAGCTTGCCGTCGGTGGAAATGGTGCTGCGCAGATGAATCGGCTTTTCAGAGTTAAAGCCGTATTCCCAGGTGTCGACCGCATAGCCGACAACCGCGCCGCTCTCGTCCAGACAGGTCTGGACCATCTCGACCTGATAGTCGTCCGCTGCGTATCCGGAAATGTCCATTTCGGTCATCGAAGCTACAGTCGGAACCGGCTGGCTTTCCTGATACGGACCGTAAACCGCGGCGGTTACACGGTCACTGGCAAAGATCAGAGCTGCTGATGCTGCAAGCATCACAATCAGCGAGATCAGCCAGGAAAAACGTTTTCTGGTTTTGCTGGTTGCCATAGCAATTCTTCCTTTCTATTAGTCATTGATATACTCATCAAATCCGGAACTGGTGACCACCGTTCCGTCCATCTCAACCCATAACGCCTCTACTCCGTCCAGGCTTTCGACCAGTTCCCGTCCTTCGTCTACCGGCATCAGGAACAGCATCGTTGACAGCCCGTCTCCCAGACCGGAATCATCCGTCAGAACCGAAACGGCCTGCATATAATCCGCTGGCATCAGCGTGTTCGGGTCGATAATATGGTGATACCGATTTCCGTCTACGGTGTAATAACGCTGGTAGTTGCCGCTGGTTACCACCGAAAGGTCGGATATCCCGACGGTGAGCAGATAGTCTCCGGCGGTCAGGTCAGGGTTTTCAATCCCGATAATCCACGGGTTCCCTTCCTTGCCTTCTTTCCAGCCGACGGTCGATACATTGCCGCCGATTGAAAAGGCAGCGTTCTCCATCCCGTTTTCAACCGCTGATTCGGTCATCCGCTGTACAGCGTAACCTTTCGCGATTGCGCCGACGTCCAGACGCATTTCCGGGTCTGAAAGATAGACCGTCGACGCTTCTTCATCAATAATCAGCGCGTCAATATCGGTATGCTCCGCCGCTTCTTCCAGCAGTTCCATCGGCGGAAGCTCCGCTTTTTCAGGATGGGACAGCCCATCTTCCCGGTAGTCATGCCAAATTTCCAGCACACTGCCAAAACAGATGTTGACCAGCCCGTCGGAAAGTTCATACATCTCCTTGCCAAACTGCAAAAGGTCGATGATTTCCTCGCTGACTTCAACTGGCGCGACACCGGCGTTATCGTTGATTGTTTTCAGATTTGCCAGTCCATCATAGGAGTTGTAGATGTCATACAGCTGATTGTACCGTTCCAGAGTCTGATGACATTGATCCGCCTGAAGGTCAAAGGTCTGCTGGTCCGGCGCGTAACCGACAATCGCTGAGGCTGTATCGAATACGTCCAGGAAACTCGTCGTAAACCGCTGCGGAGGCTGACTGCATCCGCCTGATGTCAATACCAGCATACCGCCAAACAGCACAGCTGCCAGTGTCCTTTTCCATCTTCCGTTCAGCCGCATCTGATATCTCCTCCTTCTTCTGGGCTGTATATACAAAATAAGGGAGAGGATTCCCTCATCGGTTATCGTCCCTCCCCCTTTTTCGTGCTCTGATTATTTAGCAGCTGCAATCGCCTTTTCGGTGTTGCTCAGAATGCTGCTGATCGAGATGGTGCAGCCGGCAGCCAGGTCAGCGTCTGCTGCTTTGCCGTCGGTCAGCTCGATTGCGGAAACTTCCTCGCCGGTCTTGCCGGTGACGTAGTTTTCAAATGCTTCAGCCTGCTGGTACCATTCCATGGTGGTTGCACCGGAAGCGACCATGCCGTAATCGTCGCCCAGCTGTTTCTTGGTAGCGTAAGAGCCGGACTCGGTGTCAAAAGCACCGTCAACGATCGGCAGAGAACCCTGAACGGTGTCGATCTGGCAGGAAGTAACCTTGCCGTCTGCGTCAACAGTTACAACGCAGAAATCACTGTCGTATGCAGCGCCTTCAGCATCGGTAGAATCCTCAGTAGTGATAGCCATGCCCAGTTTGTCAGAAGCGCCGACAGAAACGGTTGCGTTCTCAGCTGCGGAAGCAACTGCTTCAATAAAGCCGCCAACAGCGATGGTGCAGCCTGCGGACAGGTCAGCATCGGTAGCTTTGCCATCGGTCATTTCGATTGCGCGAACCTCGTCAGCGGTCTTGCCGACAACGTAGTTCTCGAATGCCTCAACCTGCTGATACCATTCCATAGTGGAAGCACCGGCAGCGACCATGCCGTAATCATCGCCCATTTCGGTCTTGGTGCGCAGATCAACTTCGCCAACAGCTCCATCGGTCAGTGTGGGCTCGATCTGGCCTTCGTCGATATCGCAGGCAATGATCTTGCCGTCTGCGTCAACCATAACAGCTGCGTAAACAGTGCTGAAGGTTGCTTCTTCGCTCTCAGCGGAAAGGCTGGGAGATACATAAACGCCTACCTTTGCTTCGCCGGAAGCAGTGGAAGAATCGCTTGCAGCAGAAGATTCGGTGCCAGCTGCGGAAGATTCAGCAGAGCTGGAAGAGGTGGTGTCGTTTCCGGAGCAGGAAGCAAGGGAAACGCACATTGCGGAAACAAGCGCAAATATAACAAACTTTTTCATTGATTTCCTCCATTTGAGAGACAAAATTGGTGTTGATACAAATGATGCTGCATTTATACACAACATCTTAGTATTATAACAAAATCTTACCCAATTGTCAATCAAAAAATACTTTCCGACCTGTTTACCGTAAAGTTACTGCTTGATAATAACCTTTGCGGGACACTTTTCGGCACACTTGCCGCAGCCGGTGCAAAGGCTCTGATCGATATGTGCAATGTTGTTGGTCAGCGTAATTGCGCCGGTCGGACAGTTCTTCTGGCAGATGCCGCAGCCGATACAGCCGGCGTCGCACATGTCACGAACCTTTTTACCCTTCTCCTGAGAGAAGCAGCGGACAATATAATGCGCGTCGTACGGTACCAGTTCAATCAGGTTATGCGGGCAGACGCTGACGCACTTGCCGCAGGCACGGCAGTCTTCTTTGCTGACGACCGCGCGGCCGTTGACAACCTGAATTGCGTCAAACGGACATGCCTGTGCACAGGAACCTTCGCCGAGACAGCCATACGCGCAGGCTTTGGCACCGCGTCCGGGTGCAAGCGAAATCTGATAGCAGGAAACTGCGCCCTGATAGTTATAGATAAACTTGGTCTTGTCGCAGGAACCGGAGCATTTTACAAACGCAACCTTCCGGACAAAATCTTCTACCGGCAGACCCATTGCTTCCGAAATCTTTCGCGCGGATTCCGCTCCGCCGACCGGACAGGAAGAGGGTTTTGCCTCCCCTTTTACAATCGCTTCTGCCAGTGCGTCACATCCGGCATAGCCGCAGCCGCCGCAGTTGTTGCCCGGCAGGCATTCCCGGACCTGGGTGATCTTTTCGTCGGTCGGGACATGGAAAATCTTTCCCGCAAGTCCGAGCAGCAGTCCGATAACCAGACCGATCAGGGCGATGACCAGTGTCGCAGTAATAATTGCTGTAACGTTCAATTTATGTCACCCTCCCTTATACCAGGCTCTTGAAGCCGTAAAACGCAATCGCCATCAGACATGCCGACAACAGTACAACCGGCATACCCTGGAACGACTTGGTGACGTTGTTGTGCGCCAGCTTTTCACGGACGCCAGCCATCAGGACAATCGACAGGGTAAAGCCCAGCGATGCGCCCAGACCGGTGCAGACGCTGGTGATGAAATCGGCTTCCTTCTGCACGTTGGTCAGTACGGTACCGAGAACGCAGCAGTTGGTGGTGATCAGCGGCAGATAAACGCCCAGCGCAACGTACAAAGGACGAGATACCTTTTTCAGGACCATCTCGACCAGCTGTACCAGCGCTGCAATAATAATAATGAATACAATCGTTTTCAGGTAGGTGAGGTCAAACCGCACCAGTACCAGATCGTACAGAATCGAACAGATCGCGGACGATACCGTTACGACAAACACAATCGCGGCTCCCATGCCTGCCGCTGTCTTGACCTGCTTGGATACCCCCAGAAAAGGGCACAGGCCGTAAAACTGAGACAGAACGACGTTATCAACCAGCGCCGCTGTTATGATGACCAGTATCAGACTCATTCGGTTTTGCCCTCCTTCTTGGCAGCGTCAGCTTCTGCTTTGGCAGCAGCTTTTGCCGCACGCTCTGCCTTCAGCTTCTCCTGAAGTTCAAGCGCCTCTTTCGCCTTCTGTTCAGCAATTGCCATGTGGTTTGCTCCACAGGCACGTCCGGTGCATCCGGCACAGTTGCCGCCGCAGGCAATGTCGTCACCTTTGATGTTGGTAGCACTCGGGGCTTTGAATTTGTTCTGCAATGCCGTCAGAATAGCCATGACCAGGAATGCACCCGGTGCCAGTACCAGAATCGATACCGGTACATATGCTTCCGGCATGATCTGCATGCCGAACAGTGTACCTGCACCGAACAGCTCACGTACCATGCCCAGAATGGTCAGTGCTACGGTAAAGCCAAGGCCCATGCCGATACCGTCAAAAATCGACGGGATAACCGGGTTTTTGGATGCGTAGGACTCAGCACGGCCCAGAATAATGCAGTTTACAACGATCAGCGGAATATACACGCCCAGCGAATCATACAGGGGTGTCACATAAGCGTGCATCAGCATCTCGACAATCGTTACAAACGACGCGACAATGACAATATACGCCGGCATTCTGACACCGTCCGGAATAATTTTGCGCAGCGCAGAAATCATCAGGTTGGACATAATCAGAACAACCATCGTCGAAATTCCCATACCCAGGCCGTTGATCGCACTGGTGGTGACCGCGAGCGTCGGGCACATGCCCAGCATCAATACAAAGGTCGGGTTCTCTTTAATCAGACCGTTGAATATCCGTTCAAGAGGTTTATTCATAATCTTGCGTCACTCCTTTCGGTCAGGAACCAGCCAGCAGCATCTGGTCGACAAAATACAGCCCTGCTCCGACCGCTTCCTTGATCGCGGTGGTTGTGAAGGTCGCACCGGTAATGGCGTCTACATCTTCAGCAGATGTGATGCCGGGAAAGGTCGAGATATAGCTTGCGTCTTCACATTTCGCACCAAAACCGGGTGTTTCGGAATGCTGCAGCGGGCTGAAACCGGTAACTTTACCTTCCAGATCAACACCGAGTGCGATCGTGATGTCGCCGCCGTAACCACTTTTCGATACAGCAGAAAGTACATAACCAATGACATTTCCGCTTTCATCCAGTGCGGTCATAACGTCTGTTACCGAACCGGTAGCATATCCGGCTGCGGGAATCTCAGTCAGTGCCTCATTCAGCAGCTCTTCGGAATTTTCAACCGCGCCAAACGACGCAGCTTCCGGGTATACCGCAACATATGCTTCTGCCTGTGCTGCCAGCTGTGCCTCTTTAATCGGGCCGATGGTCAGCTCATTGACAAAGGAAAGCAGCAGTCCTGCGACCAAGGTGATGGCGCAGAGAATCAGCGCATTGCCGACAGGTCTTTCTTTTTTCATGCCTTGGCGCCCCCTTTGCCTTTTTTGCGTCCAAACGGCGTGGGAACCGTTGCCTTTTCAATCAGCGGTACTGCCATGTTGGAAATGATGATTGCGTAGGATACGCCTTCTGCCGATTTGCCGACAACACGGAAAAGTGCGGTCAGGAAACCAATCAGCAGTGCATAAATTACCTGTCCCATCGGTGTGATCGGGCTGGTAACATAGTCAGTCGCCATAAAGAATGCACCAATCAGAAGTCCGCCGCCAAACAGGTGCGCCAGCAGATAGCTACCGGTCGGCATTCCGTTGCCGGTCACGAGGTTCAGGATAACAATAAAGACCATTGTGGACAGGATGTAGATCCCGGGAATCCGAATGCTGATGACCTTTTTGAACAGCAGATATCCGGCACCAAGCAGAATCGCCAGTACCGAAGTCTCACCGATACATCCGGAGTAGTTGCCGATGAACATCTGCAGCAGGTCGACACTCTCCCCTGCTTTCATTGCGCTCAGAGGAGTTGCGGCCGAAATGCCGTCAACAACCGGGAATGCGGTCATCTGGGAGCCAAACGAGATCAGCAGGAAACACCGGCCAGCCAGTGCCGGGTTCATAAAGTTCTGACCGAGGCCGCCAAACAGCTGTTTGACAACCAGAATCGCAAATACACTTCCCAGCGCTGCCATCCACAGCGGCAGTGTTGCAGGAAGGTTGACTGCAAGAATCATGCCGGTGACAACCGCGCTCCAGTCACCAATCGTAACCGGGCGTTTGACCAGCTTTTCATAAACAAACTCGGTCACAATCGCAGCCAGCACCGATACTAAAATGACCAGCAGCGCCTTGTATCCAAAATTGTAGATACCAAACAGGCAGGCCGGCAGCAGCGCGATGGCAACATCACGCATGATCGAGTTGGTACCGGTCTCCGAACGCAGATGCGGGGAAACCGAAACATTGTACATTTCGTTCAAGTTCAGACACTCCTTACTTTGCGGATTTTTCCGCTGCGGCTTTGGCCTGCGCTTCTCTGCGAAGACGGTTGACCGAGGTTTTACCATATTTAAACGACTGGGTCAGGGTACGGTGTGCAGGACATACAATCGTGCAGCAGCCGCATTCGATGCATTCCATGCCGCCCAGCTTTTCAAACCATTCAAAATTGTCGTTGTCGGCCGCAACCTGCATCATCTGGGGTACCAGACGTTCGGGACATGCCTGTACACAGCGTCCGCAGTGGATACACGGGCTGGAAGGATTGTCCGCAACCGGGTCTTCCACAAATGCCAGAATCGACGAGGAAGTCTTCTGCACCGGGATATCCAGCGTATACATTGCGGTACCCATCATCGGGCCGCCCGAAATCAGCTTTTCAGGCTGAGCAGAAAATCCGCCTGCTGCTTCCAGTACTTCTTTATGGCTGCATCCGATCGGAACTTCCAGATTGCAGGGAGATTTGACCGCATCGCCGGTTATGGTCATAACGGTGTTAATCAGCGGCGTCGAGCAGCATACTGCCTGATAAACGGCAATTACAGTCGCGACGTTGTTGACGATGCATCCTGCGTCAAACGGCAGCATCGAAGAGTTGATATCCTGTCCGGTGATGGCGTGAATCAGCATCCGTTCACCGCCCTGCGGATACTTGGTCTTGAGCGCTTCAACGTGAATGCGCGGCTCACTGGCGGTTTTTTCGGTCAGCAGCCGGATTGCTTCCGGTTTGTTGTCCTCAATGCCGATGACGCCTTCTGCGTTCGGGAAAAGGGACAGGATGACCTTCAGGCCGCCCAGCAGTTCTTCCGGACGCTCCAGCATCAGCCGATAGTCGCTGTTCAGGTAGGGTTCACACTCCGCACCGTTGACAATGACGTATTTGACCTTGCTGTCGTCCTTGGTGGTCAGCTTGACATGGGTCGGAAATCCTGCACCGCCCAGTCCGACAATACCGGCATCCCGAATAATGTCACGGATCTGCGCAGGCGTAAGCGAAGACGGGTCCCGTTTCTCGCCCAGTCCCGGAATCGCTTCGTATTTCCCGTCGTTATCGATGATGATCGAGTCCCTTGTCTCACCGATAATCGTCGTTCTGGGTTCAATCGCCCGAACGGTTCCCGAAACGGATGAACAGATTCCTGCTGAAACAAAACCGCCCGGTGCTGCAATCTGCTGTCCCATCAGCACATGATCTCCGGGAGCAACTGTCGGGGTCGCCGGCGCACCAATATGCTGGCTGAGCGGAAATACCATTTCCCCAGTCGTCTGAACCCGACGGATGGGGCTGTCTTTGGCCAGCGCCTTTCCGTCAAACGGGTGTACACCCCGTAAAAATGTTTTCAGGCTCATGAGATACCTTCTTTCTGACAAAAATAAAATTAAATGAAAAGCCGTTTCCTATGTTGAATCAACACAGAGATAGCCTTATATATTCTACCACATATCGATGACAATACCAATAGTTTTTCCCTTTTTCATGCATTGTTACAATTTCATGTCCGCTTTTGATGAAAAATTATTGTATTCATTGACAAGCCGACATCCATTTTGCACAAGAATATTTACTTTCTTCCATAAATGGAATATACTGTTTTTGTTCATATAACCAGTCTGGATTATGCAAAATCCACTACGCCTGAAAGGAATGATTAAATAATGGAAAAATATGGGCTTATTCCCGGCATTGACCAAAAGGTCTCCCGTATCTTTTTTGGATGTGCAATCCGTCCGATGAATCTTGGAGAGGACGCTGGAGTTTTGCTCGACGCCGCTCTGGAAAATGGTATCAATGCGTTTGATACTGCGAGAGTGTATGGCTCATCGGAAAATTCGCTCGGTAACTGGATTCGTTCCCGCGGCGTCCGTGACCGCATTGTCCTGCTGACAAAAGGCGGCCACCCGGTTTTCCACCCGGATAACCCATCTGACCCGATTACCCGCCGCATTTCCAGAGAAAAAATCCGCAAAGATCTCGAAACTTCCCTTCTGGCACTGGGCGTCGATATGGTCGATATCTACCTGCTGCACCGTGATGATACGTCTGTTCCTGCGGAGGAAATCGCCGGATGGATGGACGAGCTGGTTAAAGAAGGCAAGGTCCGCGCAATCGGCGGCTCCAACTGGACACATCAGCGGATTCAGGCGGCGAGAGATTATGCGCTGGCACATGGGATGACTCCTTTCACCGTTTCCAGCCCGCATTTTTCGCTTGCGGAAACAAAGATCGACCTTTACGGTGACAACTGTGTAACGCTGACCGGCGATGAAAATGCTGATGCCCGTAAGTGGTACCGGGAAAATCCGGTTGCTGTCCTTTCGTTTGCCAGCCTGTCGCAGGGATTTTTCTCGGGCAGATGGAATGCAGAAGATTTTAAAAAGGCAGATTCCGCGCTCAGTCCTGCGTTTATTCAGGCGTTCGGGTGTGAAAAAAATCTTGTCCGTCTGGAACGTGTCTGCAAACTCGCCGCTGACAAAGGCTGCACTGTTTCCCAGCTGGCGCTGCGCTGGGGATTCTCTCAGGGAATGGATTTGTTCGCGGCGGTCGGTTCCACCAGCCCGGAACGGATGCTGGAAAACTGGAAAGCGCTGGATGTTCCCCTTTCACAGCAAGAAGCCGACTGGCTCGCGGCCGACTGATTCGATTTCCATAAACAAAAAGCAGGAAGTTTCAAACCTCCTGCTTTTTCATTATCTATATAAATTATATTTTCCATCGTCAGACTTCTCTGTCTGCAATGGCGGCGGTATCACCGGCAGTTTAAACCAGAAGTCGCTTCCCTTTCCGACTTCGCTTTCTACGCCATATTCGGCATGGTGCAGCTCGAGTACACTGCGGACAATCGACAGGCCGAGACCTGTTCCGACCGCACTGCGTTTATGCACCTTGTCCAGCTTGTAATACCGGTCCCATACCAGCGCCAGTTTATCAGCCGGTATTCCTTCGCCGCTGTCGATGACGTCTATCCGCACGCTTCCTTTCGATACCGTCTGGCGCAGATGGACATCCAGCGTCTTTCCGGTATAGTGAATCGCGTTGTTAATCAGGTTGTAAACAACCTGCGAAATACGGGTTCGGTCGGCTTCTACCCAGACCTGCTGGTCTGCCTGTAAAGTCAGCTGATATCCACGGTTTTCCATCATCTTATTGTACCGCGAAAGTGTCTCCTGTATCAGCTCGGTAATACAAAACGGCTCCCGCTGTATCGTGACCACGCCTGCCTGCAATTTCGACAGGTCAAGCAGATCGTTGACCAGTTCGGTCAGGTGGTTGGCTTCGTCGATGATAATCTGGACATTCTCGGGCGTATTCTCTCCCGGCAGGTCCCGCATGACTTCGGCATAACCGCTGATGAGGGTCAGAGGTGTGCGCAGATCGTGGGAAATATTGGCAAGCAGATCCCGCCGCAGCTGCTCAACCTGGTTGAGGTCCTGGCTGACCTGTATCAGCGTCTGGTTCAGTTCCTGTATCTCCCGGCAGATGCTCCCGGTGTAGGGTGAATACTCGCCGCGTACCAGCCCTTTGGAAGAATGGTTGATTTCGACAATCGGATGGGCAATCCGCCGTGACAAAAACAGCGAAATCAGTACTCCAACCAGCAGCATTACGACTGTAACCCCAATCAGAAGATACCGGATGGTCTGGACCGTGGTATCGACCGGTGATACGACCGAATTGAGCAGCAGTATCCGTTCATGTCCGGCGGTGTCCGATACCACTGTTACGCTGATGATGCTCTCCTTGCCAAATATGACCGGTATGATGCCGGCAGAGAATGCTGAATATCTGTGAAGATGTCCATCTTCCAGATTGTTGGACCCGACTTCCAGCAGAAAAGAACCGCCGGATTCTGTCGCACAGGCATACAGAGTAAACAGTCCCAGTGAATTCAGCCGGTGGATGCTGCACCCAGGCAGTGTATCCGCTGAGGATATCACCCGACCGTATGAGTCGATGACCATCGCGCACAGCTGCTGTTCCGAAACAGCTGATTCCAGCCGGCTGTCCAGATCATCACTGAACAGATGGCTGGAAATGGAGGACGCTGTCCCCTGAATCTGTGAAATCTTGGTCCATTTGTAGATCGGCTGCAAGAAAACCGTTTCCAGCAGCCATAAGCTCCCCAGCATCAGCAGGGTAAACAGGATAAATGACCGCATCAGCCAGCTGTTGATCGACCGCGGTTTCTTTTTCCGGGCAAGAATGCCTGAAATCGTCCATTTCTTATCCTTCAAAACGGTATCCAACTCCCCGAAGGGTGACAATCAGCCGCGCATATGGCCCCAGACTCCGCCGCAAGAGCTTGATGTGGGTGTCCAGCGTCCGGTCGTCCCCGTAAAAATCGTATCCCCATACATTGTTAATCAGCGCTTCCCGCGTCAGGGCGATGTTACGGTTGCGCACCATATAAAACAACAGGTCGTATTCCTTGGGTGAAAGTTCCTGCTGCACGTTGTCGACAAATACCGTCCGGGCAGTAAAATCAACCATCAGCCCGTCTTTGCGGTAGACCTCCCGTTCGGAATTGTTTGCTTCCTTCGCGGCGCTTCTTTTCAGTACCGCGCTGACTCGCATCAGCAGCTCACGCGGTGAAAAGGGCTTGACGACGTAATCATCTACCCCAAGCTCAAAGCCGTGTATCCGGTCATATTCCTCTCCACGCGCTGAAAGCATGATGATCGGTACCTTTTCATTAAATTTGCGAATCTCCCGGCAGGCCGAAAATCCGTCCAGCTCCGGCATCATTACATCCATGATTATCAGGTCAAAATGCCCGTTTCTGACCTTTTCGACCGCTTCCATTCCGTCCTCGGCTTCCTGGGCCTCGTATCCGTCAAAAACCGCGTACTTTTTAATCAGCATTCGGATATTCTGCTCATCATCTACAATTAACAGTGTGGGCATCGTCGGTTTCATCCTTTCTTTTGGTTTCGTTATTATATTTTACCAGCAGCCTGTGACGGCTGTGTGAAAACCAAGCAACAACTGCTTGACAATTTTCCCCGCTATGCTATAATGACCCCATACCCTACCTTGGGAAAGAAGGATTTTTTATGTTTGAGGAGACATTTTATCAGGACGTCGATTTCCGCGACGCACAGATTCTGGAGGATACATTGTCAGGAATACAGTTTGTCCGGTGCAGGTTTGATGGCGCGGATTTTTCCAGAATACAGCTCAACGGCTGCCGGTTTGAAAACTGCCGGTTCCATGGTACCGCACTCAATGGCATGGTTGCAGAAAGATGTGTTTTTGTCAATTGCAGCTTTCTGTATGCAAACTGCTTTGCCGCTGAGTTTTACGACTGCAAAATGACCGGCAGTTCCTTTGAATCCGCGTCTACCACCGCTATCCGGATTGACCGCGGTGACTGGCGGATGACCGAAATGGTGGAAATGGATTTATCGGGCGAAAAAATCAACGATATCAACTTTTCGGGTGCTTCCCTCAGACAGTGCCGGTTTGACAAGGCAGTTTTGCGAAACTGTGACTTTACCGGTGCGGATATCCGCGGCGCTTCCTTTAAAAATGCTGATCTGCGCGGATGTACCCTTGACCAGCTGAACCTCTCGCTCGCTGACTTCAAGGGCGCGAAAATCGACCTGACACAGGCGGTCGCGTTCGCAGAAACCTTTGGGGTCAAGGTATTCCCCTGATTTCTCTGTGTATGATACCTATATTGTAATCAATTTTTGCCCGTTTGACAAGCGGTCAGACGGTTGAAAGGAAAATTATGGAACAAAACCTGAATCAAAAACAAAAAGCAATCCTTGTCGGCATCGATACCGGCGAATATGATCTTGAACATTCACTCGAAGAACTTGCCGAACTGGCTAAAACTGCTGGCGCTGAAGTAATCGGCATCTTCACCCAGAACCGTCAGTCGGCTGAGAATGCAACCTTTATCGGCGGCGGCAAACTGCGCGAAATTGCGGAATTTGCCGAAAACCAGGAGGCTGACCTGCTGATCTTTGACGGCGAACTCTCCGGTACCCAGCTGCGCAATATCTCGGATATCACCGGCGTGGATGTTGTTGACCGGACAACCCTTATTCTGGATATCTTCGCAGGACGCGCCACTTCCGCTGAAGGTAAACTTCAGGTCGAGCTTGCCCAGCAGAAATACCGCCTTCCCCAGCTGATTGGTGCTGGTAACGTGCTCTCCCGTCAGGGCGGCGGCATCGGCACCAGAGGTCCCGGTGAAACCAAGCTGGAAACCGACCGTCGATACATTCGCAGAAGAATCCACGCGCTGGAACTCCAACTCAAAGAGATGGAAAAACGCCGTGGTCTGATGCGGCGCAAACGCCAGAAAAGCGGTGTTCCGGTCATCGCCATCGTCGGATATACCAATGTCGGCAAATCGACCCTTCTGAACCTCCTGACCGGTGCGGATATCTACGCCAAAGACCAGCTCTTCGCAACCCTCGACCCGACTGCACGTGAACTGCGGCTGCCAGATGGTCAGCAGGCGGTTATCATCGATACCGTCGGACTGATCGAACGGCTGCCCCATGGACTGGTCGAAGCGTTCCATTCGACGCTGGAAGTTGCGGTCGAAGCGGACGTAATTCTGACCGTCTGCGACTATGCAAGCCCTTACTGCCGCGAACAGCTGGAAGTTACTGGACAGGTGCTGGACGAACTCGGGTGCGGCGATATCCCGCGGATTACCGTATTTAACAAGATTGACCTCGACCCGACTTCTGCCGCTGCTGCTGAAACAATTCCTGTTCAGGGTGTCCGGCAGGTGTTTATCTCGGCTGCCCAGCAGCGCGGAATTGACCGGCTGATGAATATGATAAGCGACTGTCTGTCTGAATCTGTGACAACGGTTCAGCTGCTGATTCCCTATCAAAACGGTGGTCTGACTGATTATATCCGCAAAGAAGGCAGTATTTTACGGGAAGAATATACCGAAAACGGCGTCCGGATTGACGCGACTGTCCCGAAAAGAAGTCTCTTCCGGTATCAGGACTATCTGATTACGCCTGAATTGCAAAACCAGTAAATTTCAAAAGCCGCTGTGCTCCGGGGTTTATCCGTCAGCACAGCGGCTTTTTTGATGCATATTATTTGAGATAGTAGACAGTCAAACCGGGATTTAAGCCGATGCCGCGGCGCAGTATCCGTCTGCTGCGTACCTCTGTCCGGACAGTCTGCTGCAATGAAGTTCCGCCGTGAAACCCGTGAATTACTTCAATCTCACGGACTTCACTTCCGACCGTTTTCAGCAGCCGTTCAAGATATTTTTTTGCGTCCGGCGCGTACATATGATGGATATCGACCCGGACAATGCCGTTCACACAGCGGTATCCCGCCATCAGGTGGTTTCCTCACTGCTGTTTCCGGAAAGTGACAGCTGCTCGCCGACATCTTCCTGACGCAGAAGCGAACCGGCAACCGGTATCGTTTTTGCACGGTAACGATGCGGGTTTTTGAAGGTGGATTCGGTGAGAATCTCGACCTTTTCGAGTTTCGCGTTCTTCTTCAGCGTCATGACTGCGACACCCTGGGTATCACGGGTTGTCTTGACCGAAATCATGCCCGGATTCAGAATCATCCGGCGATTGGACGAGGCAAGAACGTATTCTTCCCCATCGTGTACCGGGTAAAGGGCAACC
>DVLW01000039.1 GCA_018715285.1 Candidatus Faecivivens stercoripullorum
ATAACCCGAAATATTTTACAAATGCTCATAAAATGCACATGATTCTATTGAAAAATTCCTGCTATGCGTATAATATAAGGATAGGAGGCGATTCGTATGAAGAATGAAAATGTTATGTTCTGCCCGAATGCGGAAACTCTCGCCGCTATCCAAGCTGCCGAAAAAAATACAGATGTATACGGCCGGTTTGACAGCGTGTCCGCGCTGATGGATGCTTTGAATGCTTCGACCATACCTGATAAAAGTCCTGAACAGATGCAGACGTGCAGTGACGAGGATTTGCTCGAGCTTTCCAGCCGGTTGATTGATAAAAATCGGAAGGCATATGAGGTACTTGCCAAATAAACGCGGCGGCGTGCTATTATGGACAGATTGCTCTTTCAGTCAGTGGATGAGCAGAGAGACTCCCTATAAAAGGGAGGCTTTTTTGTATGACAGGCGTTTGGATAGAAGAAAAGCGCCCGGGTAATGCCGAGCGCCAATATACAAAAAATAAAATGGTGGAGGTCGAAGCTTATAACTGCTGAGCATTAGTTGGGAGATCAAAACCCCGGCAAACTGGCCGCGCGGGCTCCGCGCCGCGGCGACACGCCGCTAAATACCGCGCAAACTGCGTCAAAAACCGCCTGAATATTCGCTTCGTCCTCAGGTGTACGCGCTTCCCAGTTGGTGCAGATGGCTATCGCAAAGGGGCGGTCGGCATAAATCACCGATGCCGTGTGCAATGCGTTTTCCCACCAGCCATACTTCTGACCGGTCAGTAGCTCACTCTCAATCAGCCGGTCTTCCGATGCACAGTAGCTCGCGGCAAATTCATCCGCATGTTCCGCGCCGCTCTCCATATATGCAAACGCCATCCCGGCAAATGTACAGCAGTCCGAAGCATTGGTCATCGTGTCGGTAGAATCCGACATCTCAGCCGTCAGCCCGAAACGGTCGGTGTTTATCCACTGGTCAAAATCGTCTGGTGAAAACTCGCTCTTGAGCATCTCAAGCGCGGTATTGTCCGAATAAATCAGCGCGTCCGCGATCAGCTCATGCAGACTGTACAGCGTCCCGTACTCCGTAAACTGAATAATCCCGGCATTGCCGCGGTGGTTCTCAGCGGTGAAGGGTATCGTCATATCCAGATCAATCTCACCAGCGTCCGCTCGCTCGAACAGCCACAGCGAATAGGGGAGCTTGAAGACACTCGCAATATAATACGACCGCGTTTCGTTCCAGCTCCAACGCTGCCCGCTCACAAGGTCACTGAATACGACCGATATCCCATCCGGACAACTGTTTATCACCGCGTCCACCTGCTCCATCAGCTCCGGGTCCGGGGTAAACGTTTCCGGGATTGCGTACCCGTCACCGTCCATCCATTGACCTTCGGCAAGCCCATTGCGGACAAGTGCGCCATCTTCACCCGCATACATCCGCCCTTCATCCGTCTCAATCCACCCGGTGACCATTTCGCAGTCTTCAAACCAGTACCATTCGCCGCCGATTTCGGTCAGCCCATCTGCCAGTGTACCATCTGACCCGGCATACCGCCAGACGGTGCGTCCGTCCTCGTCCGTCTCTATCCAGCCGGGTCTGATAAAGCCGTCCCAGCCAAAAAAGTAACTTTCGCCGTCAATCTCCGTCAGCCCGACTGCATAGCCGCCCGATTCCGTCCGGAAACGGCGCAGTGCTCCGCTGCCTTCCCAGCCGGGAAGGAACTGCCCCGAAAGTTCGTCCGAGAGCGTTTCGGGCTGCGCGTCTATACTCGTGAAAACGGTGTCCACTCCGCCAAGACCTGCCGCGACTGCCGGATGTGTCCCGCAGCTGGTCAGCTGGAGGACTGCCAGCAGCAGGCAGGCTATTTTTGCAGTATGATATATTTTCATGCCGTATATGATATCCTTTCAATGGGCTGGCGTAAATGTCAGCCTGTTTTCTGTTTTATTATACAGTATCCTGCGCTTTTCGACAAGTGGCTGGTCTGAATTAAATGTTTTTTATGCTTAGTCAGAAAATATTTCCATTTCTCTTGACAAATTGCGCGGAGCCCGCGCGGCCTTGATGCCGGGGTTTCAATCTCCCATCAAATGCTCAGCAGTTATAAGCTTCGACCTCCGCCCAGTTGTCAGTTTGTCTTCTGTTATAGTATCCTGCGCTTTTCAATAAGTGGCTGGTCTGAATTAAATATTTTTTATGCTTAGTCAGAAAATATTTCCAAATCTCTTGACAAAATCCGGCAAACATGCGACAATTTTAAGTGTAAGGATACTCTCCGGAATGACTTTCCGGAATATTTTCGCCCGGAGTTGAACGATTGTTTGTCCTTCTTCGGGTTCGACGAAGGAGGTTTTGTTTTTTATGAAAGCAAAGAAACTTTTGGCGGCTTTGCTCAGCATACTGATGGTGCTGATGATGCTGCCCGTCACGGCGCTGGCGGCGGGAGAAATTAAGCTGTTTATAGGCGGTCAGCAAATCACAGAAAGCGGCTGCTATGAAAAAAATCAAGAAGGAAATTGGACAATGGTTGGCGGTACAGAACCTGCCAGCGGTCAGTTTTACTACGACGGCAGCGCCACCCTGACGCTGAACGGCGCGACAATCACAGGAAGCGGCAATAGTTCATCAGAACCTTATGGCGCCGGGATCTATGCCCTTTGCAACACCGGTCAATCGGTTTCCCTGACCATAGAGCTGATTGGTACGAATACCATCACAGGCTACTATGGGATTTATGTGAATGCAGAGATAAGCGCGGACAGCCATGGTACAGACGCCTCCCTGACTATTACGGGTGAAAACAATGGCAGCCTGGAAGTATCTGGTTCTAATTACGGAATATATGTCAAAAGCGGAACAGGCGATGCCTCCCTGAACATTGCAAACGCTTCCGTCGATGCAAAGACTACTAGTACCTATTCTGGCTATGCCGGCGTCTGTGTGCAGTCCAGCGCAAGCGCCACCACCTCCCCGAATATCTCTCTTTCCGTCGACGGCGGCAGCCTGACTGCCAGCGCCACTGAAAGCAGTGATGGGATACAGTTTTATGTGGGATCGTCTCAAGCCACCGGTGCCACCACCAGCCTGACCGTCACCGATAATGCCATTGTAGACGCCAGAACCGGCGGGATCAAAGCTAGTCGTGTCGATGAACCTACACCATCAGGTACCGGCATCGTCTTTGACGGCACGGAAGGCACCGTGTACGGCAATGTGACTGTGCAGAACAATTTTGAAGTTAAGAGCGGCGAAACTTTGACTATTCCGGATGGTTCCTCTCTCAGCGGCAACTTTACCAATGAAGGTTCAATCGTTGTGAAAGAGGGCGGCACGCTGAACAGTACGCCGACCGGAGGCACGGTTGTATATGCTCCCACTATTTCCACTCAGCCGCAAGATGTGACTGTAACCGAGGGTGCAACCGTTACCTTTACCGTGACTGCCACGGGTGAAAACCTGTCCTATCAGTGGCAGCAAAGCACTGACAGCGGAAGTGACTGGACGAATGTTGGTAGTGCAACATCCAGCAATACATATACTATTGACAACACCACAACAAGTATGAGCGGCTATCAATACCGCTGTGTTGTGAGCAACAGCGCAGGCGAAGTAACAAGCGATGCCGTTACGCTGACGGTCAATAAAGCGACTGTTCCTGTTTCCAGTGTGACGCTGAATAAGAACGTTCTTTCGCTGGTCGAAGGTGCAAGCGAAACGCTGACCGCAACGGTGCAGCCGACTGACGCTACGAACAAAGGCGTGACATGGAGCAGCAATAATACGGCTGTCGCAACGGTAGAAAACGGTAAAGTTACCGCTGTAAAGGAAGGTGTCGCGACTATTACCGTTACGACTACAGACGGCGGCAAAACCGCGACTTGTGCCGTAACCGTCAACAAACCCGCACCGGCAGAGTTTGTCATTACCTTTGACCCGAACGGCGGTTATGTCTCTTATACGTCGGCGGTAACGTCCGGCGGTAAACTCTCCGCGCTCCCGTTCGCGTCT
>DVLW01000005.1 GCA_018715285.1 Candidatus Faecivivens stercoripullorum
CAAATCTTCCTTCAACCGGCTGTTGATCTGTCTCGGTTTCCTCTGATTCCTCTGACTGATCGGTATCGGTTTCAGTATCTGTATCCGTTTCCTCATCGGAATGAATGAGCAGATCGTCTGATATACGGGTCGTGGGCTGCTCGGCTGATACTTCATCGATTGCCGATACGGACACAGGCAATGTCTGCATCAGGCAGGATAGTGCAAGGGTCAGGCAGAAAATTTTTCTGCGCCAGGTGTTTTTCATCTGTTGTCTCTCCTCAAATGCCAATCGGGCGTAATTTAGACACAAAATCTATTTTATTATACACGATTTTTCTGTTTTTGAACAGAGGGAAAATCACCCAAAAGATACCATAACATTTTATCCCTTCTTACGCAAAAACGGACGCCCATCCCCTTGACAAGGATGGGCGCCGCAAAACATCATTATTTTATGGTTACTGCTTATCCTCCATTTTTCAGGAAGATTGCAGCAGCACGTTACTTAGCAGGTTGCGCCGCCTACCAGATGTTTCTGTGCAGCAAGGTTTTCTTCCTTGTGTGCGAGCAGTTCATCCGACAGAAGCTGTGCCTGAACGTTCTCAAATCCCAAACGTGCAACCGTATCAGCAAAACGTTCGCCGGTAATGCCCTGGTCACGGAACAGCAGAATTGCTTTTTCTACAACATCCAGCACTTCCGCACGATCGGTAAAGATCTTATCCAGATAACGGCCCTGTGCAACACGTTTACCCCATCTGCCGCCGATATAAATCCGGTAGCCATTGGTATAACCGGTGAAGCACTTGAACGGACATTTGCCAATGCAGCGTCCGCAGTGGTTGCAGACATCGGTATCAACGACAATCTTTCCATCAACAACACTTGCAGCATGAATCGGGCAGTTGTTGACAATCTGGCAGACCTTGCATCCGCGGCACTTGTCAAAATCAATCTCCGGAACACGCTGGCCAACGATACCCAGGTCGTTCAGGTCGGGTTTGACACAGTTGTTCGGGCAGCCGCCGACTGCGATCTTGAATTTATGCGGCAGCTTGACATTGCTGTAGCCGTTGAAGAAGCGTTCGTGGATTTCCTCAGAAACCGAGAAGGTGTCAATCAGACCATACTGGCAGGTAGTACCCTTACAGGAGACAACCGGACGAACCTTCGAACCGGTACCGCCAGTTTCCAGACCAGCCTCAGCGAGGTATGCACGCAGAGGCTCAATGTTGGCATACGGAACACCCTGAATTTCGATGGTCAGACGGGTGGTCATTGCAATTGCTCCACTGCCATAGATAGCAGCAGCTTCCGAAATGACACGGCTCTCTTCAGCGGTAATTTTACCATTACGGGTGATTACACGGCAGTTGAAGCAGTCAGCGGTATTCTTATCAAACAGGAAGCCCAGTGCTTTGACTGCCTTCTTTTCTTCTTCGGTGACAGCTGCCGTAGTCTTGACCCTGACCTCATTAACAAACGTTGCGCCTTCCAGTACAACCGTATTCGTATAACCAAACGAACGCAGTTTGTTCTGGGTCAGATAAGCTCTCTTGCCGCGTACACATACCAGCAGCAGTTTCTCATCCAGACCAATTCCCTCAATCGGACCATTAACAGTGGTATAATCCACAGCCGTTGCTCCATGAATGGAAGGTACGGGAGATGCGTCAATAACTCTGTAACCTTCAGCCTTGCCTGCCGCGTATTCTGCGGGAGTCATGCTGACCATATCGCCCTTGATCTTGTTAAGCAGTACGTTTACAGCCTGAACAAAAGGATGAATTGCAGTCGAGAAAGGAGGTGCATATGCAAAGTCGCAGTTTTCGATATCTTCCAACTTTGCCTTCATCGAAATTGCCATAACGCCGATGTCGACCATCTTATCTACAGCGCCGCCGCCTACACACTGGATACCCAGCAGAGCATGAGTATTGCGGTCAGCAATCACTTTAGTCAAGAAGAAGGAGAATCCCGGATAATAGGAAGGTTTGTCATCGTGAACCGATACCGCAGTGATGACATCATATCCAGCCTCACGTGCAGCAGCTTCGGTCAGACCAGTACGGCCGCAGTTCAAACCGGGTACCGCGACAATGCCTGTTCCCAGCACGCCCTCATAATGTTTATCTGCACCTGCGATAACCTGTGCAAGTACACGTCCTTCCAGGTTTGCAGACGAACCCATCGGCGACCACTGACGAGCACCGGTCAGACGGTTGTGTACAACTGCGCAGTCACCTGCTGCATAAACATCCGGCAGGCTGGTTTCCATCTGGTCATTGACCAGCAGAGCGCCGTTCTTCGCCATTTCGATTCCGGTATCGCGCAGGAATGCGGTATTCGGACGGATACCAGCAGCTGCAATGACCATATCAGCCGAGATAACGCCCGCGTCAGTCTTAACCGCGTCAACTTTGTCGCCGCCAAGGATATCCTTTGCTCCAACGCCGCAGAGTACACGGATTCCAGCTTTTACCAGGTGACGGCGGATATAATCTGCCATTTCCGAATCAAAAATACCCGGCAGCAGCTGGGAAGCAATATCGATTACCGTTACCGATACACCCTGTTTCTGAAGGTTTTCCGCTGCCTCCAGACCAATAAATCCGCCGCCGATTACAACTGCCTTTTTAACACCGTTTGCCTTGACATAGCTGCGGATAGCTACTGCATCCTCGGGTGTGCGCATCTTGAAAACGCCCTTTTTGTCAATGCCGGTAACAGGCGGCAGTGCAGCAGAAGCACCCGTTGCAACAACCAGACGGTCATATTCCATCTCACCGGTGCTGCCATCACTGTTTTTTACCGTAACTTTCTTCGCGCCTGCATCCAGCCCAATTGCTTCACATCCGGTAATTACGTTGACTCCGGTCAAAGCGGCAAATTTCGCAGGAGTATTGACAATTAGCTGTTCCTCTGTCTCAATAACGCCGCCGACATAGTACGGCAAACCGCATCCTGCATAGGAAATATCATTGGAATTGGTAATCAGAGTAATATCTGCCGAACGATCTGCACGTTTGAGCTTCGCAGCTGTCTTAGTTCCTGCCGCAACGCCGCCAATAATAAGAACCTTCATTTTTCCCATCCTTTCCGAGAAAACGGCAATCACTGCTGCCGTTCTGTCTCAGCCAAGCCGAATTCTTCTTTCTTCAATCTGTGACAGCAAAACTTTTCACCGGCACATTCCGGACGCTCTTTTTCACAGACAACAACATCTCCGCCATTAAATACAATCTGTTTGCCATTTACAAAGGCATCCGCAATTTTACCCCTGGCAGACTCATACAGCCTGGTTACAGTTGTACGGGAGACATGCATCCGCTCCGCACATTCAACCTGTGACATCCCAACATAATCCAG
>DVLW01000006.1 GCA_018715285.1 Candidatus Faecivivens stercoripullorum
TTTGTCAATGATGTGTTACACAGAAGGAAAAGAAAAAAGGACCTGTTTTGGAGAGTGCCAGCCTAATGGACGCATGGGAAAATTATTGTAAGCTCGCTGTCTGACAGCAAGTTGAGCTTTAAAATCCTCAAAGCTATAAAAATGGTGTGAAGCATAGAATTCTTCGTTGTCTTTTCGATGACTGCGCTCAACTTTGCCGTTATGACGGGGAGTAAAAGGACGGATGAGTTTATGATGGATGCCCAGATCTTTCATCGTTTTCTCAAATAAGGTTTCCTTTTTGGTTCCCATAGAGTTCAGACGATTGGTAAATTCAGATCCGTTATCTGTTTGTACGCACTCAATTGCAAATGGAAACTTTTCAACAACATGACGAAGAAAGACGGCTGATGAATAGGTACTATGTTCTTCAAAGGCTTCCAGATAGCGGAATCGACTGTATTCGTCAATAAATGTGTATTGATAAAACTTTTGTCCTTTGGCTTCTCCTACCAGGCAGACCGCTGGAACAAATTTTACGTCAATCTGGCAGCGTTGTCCAGGATACTGCATCTGTTCGTAAGGCTTGGGAACGTATTTAGGGTTTGGAAGTTTCACCGCCATCTGTCCATGCTTTTTCAAAAAGCGATACAATCCGGAGATAGATCGAGTATATCCCCGCTGTCGCAGTTTGACCCAGAAGACCACAAGGCCGGTATTGGGATTGCGCCTGCGCATATTTTCAATGAGCCTGATCTCATCAGGGGTATGCTGGTTGGGATGACTGTGTGGACGGTGGGAACGATTTGCAAGGGACTGAAGAGTGCCGTCATAACGGTTCTTCCAGCGATAAATGTACTGACGGTTGGTTTGATAGCGAATAGCAGCTTTGGTAATGCCGTATTTCTTAGCATACAAAATCATAGCTTGCCGAAACCGCATGGTTTGTGTTATAGTATTCATAGCGAATAGTTGCACCTGCCTTTCGGTTTTGTCTGGACAACACTACCTTACCACAGGTTGCTTCTATTCGCTACTCTTTTTTTCTTATTTGTCATACATCATTGTAACACCTACAGTAACAGATTGTCCCGGGATAGGGATTGCGGTTGAAATCCTGTTCCTGAATTGTTATAATAACTTTGTATTATCTTCCTCAGGAGGCGTATAAACATGGGCAGGATGCAAAAATCCCTGCAACAAAACCAACACAAGCTGTATAAGCCGCTCAGCCGGTTCAGCCGTAACCCCGGACAGCTCATTACCCTGAGTTTTCTGGCAGTTATTCTGACCGGAACACTGCTTTTGATGATGCCGTTTTCCACCCGCAGCGGTCTTGGAACACCTTTTCTGGCCGCGCTGTTTACGGCGACTTCCGCGACCTGTGTAACCGGACTGGCAATATACGATACCTATTCCCACTTTTCGATTATCGGACAGACGGTCATTATCTGCCTGATACAGATCGGCGGCCTCGGACTGCTGACGCTGACCGGCTTTTTCTACAGCCTGATGCGTCGGAAGATGGGTCTGCGCACCGCTCAGCTGACACAGGAATCCATCAGCGCCGATACCCGCTCCAATACCCAGAGCTTACTGCGAATGGTGATAAAGGTCACCTTTGTTACCGAGCTGATCGGCTGCCTGCTGATGCTGCCGATGCTGGTTCCGGAATATGGAAGCTATGGTGTATTCATGGCGGTGTTCCTGTCGATTTCAGCCTACTGCAACGCAGGATTTGACCTGTTCGGATTCCTCAAACCGGGCGCCAGCCTGATTCCTGTGCAGGACAACCTGCCGCTGGTAGCGGTCATCAGCGCCCTGATTATCTGCGGCGGCCTCGGATTTATCGTATGGCAGGACGTACTGGTCTACCGCCGGCACAAACGGCTGCATTTCCATACCAGGATGGTCTTGATTACAACCGCCATCCTGCTGCTTGGCGGTACGCTGCTGTTTGTCATAATGGAATGGACCAACCCGGCAACACTCGGGCCGATGAGCATCGGTCAAAAATTCGCCCACGCCTTTTTCCAGTCAGTCACCTGCCGTACAGCCGGATTTATGACCTTTGACCAGATGGCAATGCGGGATATCTCCAAAATCCTTTCGATTGTCCTGATGTTTATCGGTGCGGCGCCCGGTTCGACCGGCGGCGGTATCAAACTGACCACTGCACTGATTATCTTTATGACGGTGGTTTCGGTTATCCGCGGTGAGGAAGACACCATTGTCACCCGGCGCCGGATTGACAAGTCGGTTGTTTATCGTTCGCTGGCGGTTGCATTCCTGGCAGCCTGCATGGTTGTTTTCACAACGTTGATTCTGCTGATTACCTCGGATGCATCCTCGGTTGATGCGCTTTATGAAACGGTCAGTGCATTCGGTACGGTCGGACTTTCGACCGGCGTCACGACTGCTACCAACTGGGTTGGACAGCTGGCACTGATTTTTACGATGTTCTTCGGACGGATTGGACCGGTTGCATTCGCACTTGCACTCTCGATGCGGCCAAAGAGCCCTGCTTCCCGTCTGCGCAGGGAACCGGAAGGCAAGATCTGGGTAGCCTGATAATTGACTGGTGGAGGGATACTTTTGCTCAAAAGACAGAAAAAAAGCACCAGGCCTGCCGGGCCTGAAATGAAAGGATTGCAGCTGATAATGGGCGGCATCTTTCTCTGTGCCGCGCGGCTGATGGTTGCCGGCGGACTGGCAACGCTGATGCTGTTTATCGCCTCGGTGATGTTCGGATGCGGAATGTGGCGGTGGCGCCGGGTGGACAGCAAATGTATGACCGGCATCATCCCGGCGGTGGTTTTACTGCTGGGCGGCGTGACCGAAACATGGGGATATACCGCTCAGGTTTCGCAGACGGTATCGCTTTCCGTCCATGGCGCGGCAACCGTTATCGGAACTGCCGCCGCGATTGTCCTTGCGATGATTACCTTTCGGGTCAGCGCGGAAATCTGCCGGAATGAAGGCGCAAAGGAAACTGCTGAAATCCTTGCACAGCGTCAGTGGTGGATTACAATCGGGTATGCAGCCTGCGGCGGATGGGTACTGATCGACCTGCTGACCGGATGGATGCCCAATATCGGGGTTATCATGCGGATTGCCTCTATTTTGCTGGATATCTTTTATCTTTCGGCGCTGTTCCAGGTACGCAAGGTACTGGAATAATGCCAGCCATCAAAAAAGCTGAGACTGTGAAAACAGCCTCAGCTTTTTATGTTTTATGCCCGCAGGAAGGAATCATCATGCTCCCTGCAATAACCTTTATACTGCGTATATTCGGGTGTTTCCTCTGACAGGATACCCGTCAGCCGCATCTCGACTTCTCCTTTTTTGGGATGGTTCCATGGGAAGATGACCTGAACGGCCTGATCGGTCGCCAACATTTTCCCAAAAGCCTGCCTGACCGCTTCCACCATATCCGCACGGATACCGGAATAACAGATCTGATAACAGTCTACCGGGTCGGTCGATTCGCTCAGTCCCATCAGCTGATACATCGTCCGGTCGCAGAGCATCTGACCGCTGCTGCCGTCTTTAGGGAACCGGAGTGTCCAGAATCCGACATGCAGGATACTGAGAAGTTCCTCTCTGCTCTGCTGGAGCAGCGCCTGATAACGATGTTCATTTCTGTCCTGGCGGATACGCGCCAGCAGAAAACTCGCCAGCGTCCGGACCTGTACATCATCCTGAATACAGTACCGCGGATTATCCACGCCGATAAAACCGATTGTCTTTCCGTTTTCCCTGAGCGGCACGACGATAACCCGCTGGATACCCTGCTGATTCAGGACGCGCCATTCATCAGGAGACTGTTCGCGAAGCGGCGCGATGTTCAGGATAATGATCGACTGTTCCCTGTCGAATATCTCCATCCAACGGTTAACAACCTGCGGCGGAACATTCTGCAAATTATCCTTCTGAGGCTGGACGTTGACCGCACACCATTCAAAGGTATTGTTCCAGTGTCCGGGATGCTCCCGGCTGTGTTCAAAGAGATAGGCCCTGTCTGCCTGATAAAAATCACCGACTGAACTCAGTACCTTATTGACTGCCTTTTCATAATCCGGGCATTCCGAGAGCACCTTCAGATATCCGAGGATCTTTTCTGCGAAGGACAGGCGTTCCTGTGCACTCTGGCTGAGATATTCCTTTTTGGTGATATCCAGCGCGACTTCCAGACGGA
>DVLW01000040.1 GCA_018715285.1 Candidatus Faecivivens stercoripullorum
GTGATCCGGCAGAATAGTAAAGACAATTCACTTGGATGAACTGCACATATACTTTTTCATAAGTATATCATGTTTTGCAACAAAATTCTAGTGATGGCGGCATACAACCTTTTCGTTATTTTTTAAACAATATTGACAAAAAATATCCATTGTCTATGAATCTATTGCATATACCGCCCGGTTCGTATATAATAGTAGATATTCAAAAGACTGTTTTGGTATATACAGCACATATGCCTGGATATATACCATAAGAATATGTTTTCAGGAGGGACTGCGATGAATGTACGGGATGTTATGAACGCTCTGGATGCTGAGCTGATCTGCGGTGAAGAAAACCTGGATACCGAGGTACATGAAGCGTGTGGTTCGGATATGATGAGCGATGTACTGGCGTATGTCAAGGATCAGGCGGTGCTGCTGACCGGGCTGGTCAATATCCAGACGGTGCGCACGGCTGATATGATGGATATGGTATGTATCGTATTCGTACGCGGAAAAACCCCGGATGAGGATATGATCGCGCTGGCAAAACGCCGCGGGATGGTCCTGCTTCGGACGACCCACCGGATGTTTACCGCCTGCGGTCTGCTGTGGGAAAAAGGCCTGCGCGGAGGAAAATCGGATTGAGTGGACTCAAGTGGACTTTTGAAGTCGACGGCAACGACTTCACCCGTGCCGGTGAGGCTTCCTCCAGCCTGAAAAAGAAACTTCGGGCGCTGGGTGTCTCTCCGGATATTATCAGGCGGGTTTCGATTGCGCTGTATGAGGGCGAAATCAATATGGTCATTCACGCCA
Organism: Candidatus Faecivivens stercoripullorum; assembly: GCA_018715285.1. Lineage (GTDB taxonomy): Bacteria > Bacillota > Clostridia > Oscillospirales > Ruminococcaceae > Faecivivens > Faecivivens stercoripullorum. The sequence continues at coordinate 799 of DVLW01000040.1, forward strand.
ACGGCGGAACGATTGATGTCGAGATGACCCCTGACAGAATTGACATGGTTTTAAAGGATACCGGCAAGGGTATCCCCGATATTGAACAGGCCATGCAGGCAGGTTGGTCTACGGCAGCGGACGAGGTGCGTTCGCTGGGGTTCGGCGCGGGAATGGGACTGCCGAACATGAAAAAGAATACGGATGAAATGAGAATTGAGTCGACCGTCGGAGTCGGCACGACTGTTTATATGACGATCTACATATCCTGACCGGTCAGAATCTGACCTGCCAGAATTCTTCATCCGGGACGGGAGGTTATTGATATGCAGGAGTTTTTCCACTCGGTCACCCTCGACCGCGACAAGTGTAAAGGCTGCATCAACTGTATCAAACGCTGTCCGACCGAAGCGATCCGGGTGCGTAATAAAAAGGCGTATATCATTGCCGAGCGTTGCATCGACTGCGGTGAATGTATCCGGGTCTGTCCGCATCATGCCAAGCGCGCGACCTGCGACAGCCTGGACATACTGGACAGATATCCATATACAATTGCACTGCCTGCGCCGTCGTTCATGGCACAGTTCAACAATCTGGAAGATATTGACATTGTGCTCAATGCGTTGATTGATTTCGGATTTAATGAAGTGTTTGAAGTCGCAAAGGCAGCGGAGATTGTCTCAGCTGCAACACGCAAGCTGATGGAATCCCGCCGTCTGCCGCGTCCGGTCATCAGTTCAGCCTGTCCGGCGGTCACAAGGCTGATACGGGTTCGGTTTCCCGGATTGATCGATCAGGTGCTGCCGCTGCACGCGCCGATTGAAGTTGCGGCGAGGATGGCAAAACGTGCTGCCGCTGCCAAAACCGGTCTGCCGATGGAACAGATCGGCGCCATCTTCATCTCACCCTGTCCGGCAAAGGTCACCGCGACCAGGATGCCGCTCGGGACTGAAAAGAGCTGGGTGGATGGTGTCGTCGCGGTCAGTGATATCTATCCCAAGCTGCTCGGACTGATGAAAAACGCGGCAACCCATGAGATTGACATGCTCTCCGAAACAGGCAAAATCGGTATCTCCTGGGGAAGCAGCGGCGGTGAATCGTCGGGACTTATCAATGATAACTATCTGGCAGCGGATGGAATTGAAAACGTGATTCGGGTGCTGGAAGACCTTGAGGATGAAAAATTCCGGGATGTGGATTTTATCGAGCTGAACGCCTGTTCGGGTGGCTGTGTCGGCGGCGTGCTCAACGTCGAGAACCCCTATGTCGCCAAGACAAAACTTTACCGTATCCGCAAGCACCTTCCGGTCAGCCTCAACCATCTGGAGGATGCCGACCTTGCTGACCCTGAACTGAAGAATGATCTGTCGTGGGATACGCCGCTGGAATTTGTACCGGTGCTCAAGCTGGATGAGGACGTCTTCGAGGCGATGAAAAAGATGGAACAGGCAGAGGAAATCTGCCAGTCGCTGGAAGGACTGGACTGTGGTTCCTGCGGTGCGCCATCCTGCCGGGCACTTGCGGAAGACGTGGTCAGGGGACTGGCATCGGTGGATGACTGCGTATTCCGTTTTAAGGAAAAGAATGGTTATGTACCGGCGCCGTTTCGCAGTGAACAGGCCGGAGGTAAGGATGGAAAGGAGGAAACGGTGTGACGCCGGTTGAATTTGCGGATAAGTATGGACTGCGGGTGATCGAAACCGGCTGCGGTGAGGAAAGGCAGATCGAGGGCGCGTATTGCGGTGATCTGCTGAGTATGGTCATGGGCCGCGCGAAAGAGAATGATGCGTTTGTTACGGTCATGGCAAATGTCAATACGATTGCGGTTGCGGTGCTGGCTGATGTCGCCTGCGTGATTCTCTGCGAAGGGATTCACTTCGACGAGATGAGCCTGACACGCGCTAAACAGCAGGAAGTATGCGTTCTGGAAAGTGACAAACCTGCCTTTCAGATTGCCCTCATGCTTGGAAAGGAGCTGGGGCTTTGCTGATTCCTTATGATCTGCATATCCATTCCTGCCTGTCTCCATGCGGCGAAGAGGAAATGACTCCGAACAATATCGTCGGGATGGCTCAGCTGCTGGAACTCGGGATGATTGCGGTCGCCGACCATAATACCGCCCGGCAGCTGCCTGCAATTCAAAAGCTGGCCGAAGAAGCAGGGATTTTGCTTGTCCCGGCGATTGAAATTACGACCGCTGAGGAAGCGCATGTCCTCTCCCTGTTTCCCGATGTCCCGGCAGCGCTGGAAGTTGGCGAACTGGTCTATGGTGCGCTGCCGCCGGTCAGAAACCGCCCGGATATCTTCGGGACGCAGGTCATCATGGATGAACAGGACAACCCATGCGGTGAACTGGACAAGCTGCTGATTAACGCGACCCGGCTGTCCATTGGCGAGGTATTCCGTGTGGTACGTTCGGTCGGTGGCGTTCCTGTTCCGGCGCATGTTGACAAGTCGGCGTATTCGGTCATTTCCAGCCTGGGTATGATTCCGCCCGAGCTGGAAGCAAAGTCGGTGGAAATCAGCCCGCAGGGGTTAAAACGCGGTTTTGTACTGCCTGAGCGGGAAAAGTACCGGGTTATCACCGATTCGGACGCCCACGCGCTGGAAACCATGTCGATGCATACCGCATGTACGATGGAACTGTCAGAGTGTTCGGTAAAAGCTGTGCTGGACGATCTGCGCAGAGGTGTCGGATGAATTGTTTTGTGGATGTATATGTAAAAAGACCTGTGTCCTGAGTTGATGATAGGACAGCAGGTCTTTTTGATGTACCGGTATGAAAAAATACGTTTTTATGCTTGTGGTTTTTACATTCTCAAGGTAAAATATATCTCATTTACCGGAGGAATCATATGAAAAAGAAATTTTATTCTGTTTTTGTTGTTTTCATTTTGCTTGTTGTTTGCAGTACAGGATTTTTGTCCTGCAATAAGCAAGAGGATTACTGGGTTCATAAGTCTTTTCAGGGAGTGGTTACCGATCTTTGGACGGAAGATGGAAACACCGGCTTCACATTAAAGCTGGCAGGTTCTGACTCGGAAAAGAAGTTTGTCATCAACAGCGATTCTATCTATGTAATTGATTTTGAAATTGGCGATGCAGTAGTTGTT
>DVLW01000041.1 GCA_018715285.1 Candidatus Faecivivens stercoripullorum
TTCAAGCCATAATATAAAATCAGTAAAAAACTATTTTAAACAATTCTTTATCTCTCCGTTTAAAATAGTTTCAAAGAAAGCCCGGCTATATTCTGCCGGGCTTCCCCATACAATCAGAAAAAATAATCAGCGGATAACAATCTGCTCTCTCTCTGCGCCGACCGAGATGTACTTGATCTTGCAGCCGACTGCTTTTTCCAGATAGGTGATGTAGTTCTGTGCTGCTTCAGGGAGATCTTCCCATTTGCGTGCACCAGTGATATCGCACTTCCAGCCGGGCAGATATTCAACAACCGGTTTTGCGCGGTTGAGTGCTTCGCCCATCGGGAAGTAATCGACGACCTTGCCATCGACGTCGTAATGGGTAACGACCGGAATGCGGTCCATATAGTCCAGAACGTCCAGCAGGGTCAGTGCCAGTTCATCAGCACCCTGGCAGGAAACGCCATAACGGGAAGCGACTACGTCAATCGGACCAACTCTTCTCGGACGGCCGGTAGCAGCGCCGTATTCATGGCCAGCTTCACGCAGATCATGTTTTTCCTCTTCGGTCATAGCCAGCTCAGCAGCGAACGGGCCTTCACCGACACAGGAAGAATAAGCCTTCATGATACCAATCGACTTATCCAACTTTTTGCCAGGCAGACCAGCGCCGATCGGAGCAAACGCACCGATAACGTTGGAAGAAGTGGTCATCGGGTAGATACCGTAGTCAACGTCACGCAGAGCACCCAGCTGTGCCTCGAACAGAATCTTCTTGCCAGCGCGGTCAGCCTCGTCAAGATACTCACCGATATCGCAGATATAGGGCTTGAAGATTTCAGCGTATTTTTCCAGCCAGCCAAACAGCTCATCAAAGTTGAGCGGGTCACAGCCATAGATGCTGGTCAGGGTCAGGCTCTTCCATTCAACGATGGTACGGAAACGGTCACGGACTTCATTCAGATGAAGCAGGTCGCCCATACGCAGGGTCTTTTTCATGTATTTGTCGCCGTAAACATAAGCGATACCACGCAGGGTGGAACCAAACTTTGCAGCGCCCAGACGCTGTTCTTCGAGTTTATCCTGCTGTACATGGTAAGGCATGCAGATGGTTGCACGGTTGCTGATTTTCAGGTGCTCAGGGTTGATTTCGATACCTTTTTCCCGAAGCGACTTGATTTCCTGATCCAGATGAGCAAGGTCGATAACCATACCGTTGCCCATAACACAGGTAACTTCCGGACGGAGAATGCCAGAAGGAAGAAGGTTCAAAATAAACTTTCCGCGGGCATTTTTTACGGTATGTCCCGCGTTGTTGCCGCCCTGATAACGGCAGACAATATCATACTCTTCAGAAAGCAGATCGACCATACGGCCTTTGCCTTCATCGCCCCAGTTGATGCCGGTGATTGCAGTTAACATCATCAAGTTCCTTTCCTGACTCAAAACTTCGCTGGAAAATGCGATTCAGTCCCCAGTTTCCAAGTACCTGCACTGTGCTGCTTCTGCTCATTTGGCAGAAATCATATATCTGTTTTGGACACAATCCGGTACAATACCATGTTAAGCTATTTTGAGCCGGTTGTCAAGGTTTATCGAGTGAGTGACAGCTGTCCTGCGGCGTTCTTTTTTTATTGCCGCAGGGCAGATTCCGTACATTTGCGATTTTGTTTCTTTATTCAATCCCAATAGTGAAATAATTCCGCTTATTTTTCTTTATACCCTGCGGACAGGTTTGTGATTCTGGTTATTCACCTGCGTGGCGGATACCAAGGATTTTCAGCTCAGTTTCCGACAGCCCGATGCCCCTCAACATCAGTCTGTTGCCTTTGAGCGCTTCAATTGAATTGATGCCCATGCCGCCCATCATTTCTTTTATTTCGTGGGTCCAGGCATTGACAAGATTGACCAGCCGTCTGTAGCCTTCTTCCGGGTCAAGGCGTTCGACCAGCTCAGGAATTTGTGTCGCGATACCCCAGTTGCATTTACCGCTCTGGCAGCTGCGGCAGAGGTGACATCCAAGAGCCAGCAGCGCTGCCGTTCCGATATAAACCGCATCTGCGCCCAGCGCAATAGCTTTTACAATATCGGAAGAGGAATGAATCGAACCGCCGACGACAATCGAGACATTTCCGCGGATACCTTCATCTCTCAGCCGCTGATCGACTGCCGCAAGCGCCAGTTCAATCGGAATGCCTACATTATCCCGGATACGGGTAGGTGCGGCACCTGTTCCGCCCTGAAAACCGTCAAGCGCGATAATATCCGCACCACTGCGGGCAATCCCCGAAGCAATGGCCGCAATGTTGTGGACTGCGGCGACCTTGACAATGACAGGCTTTTTATATTCAGTCGCTTCCTTAAGAGAAAAGACCAGCTGGCGTAAATCTTCTATCGAATAAATATCATGGTGCGGAGCCGGTGAGATTGCGTCTGTACCGGCTGGTATCATACGGGTCTTAGAAACATCGCCAAACACCTTTGCACCGGGAAGATGGCCGCCTATACCGGGCTTTGCGCCCTGACCCATCTTGATTTCAATTGCGGCGCCGGCTTCCAGATAATCCTTATGAACACCAAAACGTCCGGATGCGACCTGTACAATCGTATTGGGACCGTATTCGTAAAAATCTTCATGCAGTCCGCCTTCACCGGTATTGTAGCAGATCCCCAGTTCTCTGGCGGCTCTTGCAAGGCTTGCGTGCGCGTTGTAACTGATAGAGCCGTAGCTCATAGCTGAAAACATAATCGGCGTCGACAGGGTGATACGCGGCGGCAGATCGGTGATAATTTTGCCGTTCTGATCTCTGCGGATGCTGTCCAGTTTGGCTCCCAGAAAAACACGGGTTTCCATCGGTTCCCGAAGCGGGTCAATGGACGGGTTGGTGACCTGAGAAGCGTTAATCAGAATTTTATCCCAGTAGATTGGATAATTTTTCGGGTTCCCCATCGATGAAAGGAGTACGCCGCCGCTTTCTGCCTGCCGGTAGATTTCTTCGATTGACTGACGGGACCAGTTTGCGTTTTCCTTAAAGGTATGATCGCTTTTGACAATTTTCAGTGCCCGGGTCGGGCAGAATGCCACGCAGCGATGGCAGTTGACGCATTTGGCTGAATCGGCAAGCATTCTTTTTCGTTCAGGGTCATAGCGATGTACCTCATTGGCACACTGCTGCTCACAGATACGGCAGTTAATACACAGATCCGGGCTGCGTACGACTTCATATTCCGGGTATAGAAATTGGACAGGCATCAAATCAGCCCCTTTCTGCTTTTTGATTCAGGGTTACGATGACCGGTTCACCGCCGCGCGGAGACCACAGACGGTCAGGTTCAGGTTCCATCAGACGGATTGCGCTTTCTTCGCTGGCAACATAGAACATATCGCCTTTTTCAGCGGCAACCATCGAACGGAGTTTCAGCCGGTCATTCAGTGCCATCATGCCGCCTTCAAAGCCGACCAGAATGGAGAACGGCCCGGTAATCAGCAAACTTGCATAGACATCGCGGAAGTAGGTGGCTTTTGCTTTCTCTTCTTCTGATTTGCAGGCGATGGTCGACCAGAAAGGCGCTGCGATAACCTGTGCGACCTCTTCCATCGTCAGACCCTGGCGGCGGTGGAGGTAATCAATCATATAAGTGATAACTTCTGTATCCGTCTGAAGGGTACAGGAATAACCAAACATCTCGATATATCGGCGGTTGGCATCATAGGAAGAAATTTCACCGTTGTGTACAATCGAATAATCCAGCATTGCAAACGGATGTGCACCGCCCCACCATCCGGGTGTATTGGTCGGGTAGCGGCCATGTGCGGTCCAGCAGTATCCTTCATATTCTTCCAGCCGGTAGAAATCACCGACATCTTCCGGAAAACCGACTGCTTTGAATACGCCCATATTCTTGCCGCTGGAGAATACATAAGCGCCCTTAATCCGGGTATTGATACGGATGACACAGCGGGCGACAAATTCTCTTTCTCCCAGCTGGAAATCAGCCAGCTTGGTGGGAAGCGGATTGACAAAGTACCGCCAGATCAACGGCTCATCGGTAATCCGGGGATTTTTGCGAATCGGAATTTTGGAAAGGTTGATGATGTCAAAATGCTCTTCCAAAAACTCCTCGCATTCTTGCTTTGCGGACTTATTGTCGTAAAATACATGGAAGGCATAGGCGTCTTTATATTCCGGGTAGATGCCATATCCGGCAAATCCGCCGCCCAGTCCATTGGAACGGTCATGCATGACAGTCATCGAATGGACTATAGATTCACCGCTGACCAGTCTGCCGTCTTTTGCAAACATACCGCTGATGGCACAGCCGGACGGAATACGGATATTGCCTTCTCTTATGGGGTTGGCTGCCATAGAATATCCTCCCTTTTTATGACTTCTGACAGATACTTTTGTAAAAATAAGAGAAGTCAGTTGTTCCGGTTTTTTATCCCGCATTTTATTTGCAAACCGGGTGCTTCATTGCGCCTGGCCGCTGCCGGTGTAAGCCGGTATACATACGGCAAATGAGGGATAGTAAAGAAAAAAGGCGTCCATCAGAAGGTTAAGTACCTCTCAGGTATGGCACTTAACCTTCTGATGAACGCCTTTGTTCATTGAGAGCATTATACGCCGAATATCAGGAGATGTCAATGCAATATGCAATTTTTTTACCTCAAAATTTCATTTTCGTCAGTTTGCATATTTTTTATAGTAAAATGTCGTTTCTTTATTTTCAAAAATGAATGTGTAATGTATATAATATAGGTAGAAAGGTATATTTAGAAGTCGCCGGAACCAATATTGGCAAAAGTATGAAAAATAT
>DVLW01000042.1 GCA_018715285.1 Candidatus Faecivivens stercoripullorum
CAGTTTTTTAGGTTAGTCCTGCTGTTCCATCAGCTGATAAAATTCCTCACGGGTATAAAGTGAATTGAGCACTGGCAGCAATCCTTTTGCAGTCAGCCGGGAGGGAAGAGACAACTTTTTTAAAAGTGCAGCACGCTTAACAGCCGCTTCATCGGTACCGGACAGACCCAGCAGATACAAATCAGCTTTTGTAATCAGTTCATCCGCCGATTTAGCCGGTTTATGGTCGCCCATTACGCCAGCTTTTTCAAAAGCCTTGCGAAGCAGTTCGACCGATATGCCTTCCACACCAAGTTTGCCTTCTTTGGAAGGAAGTGTTTTACGGCGCTCCTTTCCGAAAATATCGGGAATATATACGTTAATCAGCTTGCTGACATCCGGCATTGCTGAACGTATATAATTCCGAATCCGAAAACCGGCACGATCAGAATCAGTCAGGATAATCAGTCCGTTCTTTTCTGCCAGCTGCCGCAAAAGTTCCAGCTTTTCAGGGTTGGTAAAAATCCCGAATCCACCTGTTTCAATAATCGTACCGTCAATCAGTTCCTGTAAGCGCATCCGGTCATATTTTCCCTCCACAACCACTGGAATGGAGAGTTTTATCTTTTCTGTCTGAATATCGATCACACCTTTTTATCTTTTGTGCAGCCGTACTGCACCTGCTTCCCTCCGCGTTTGCCTCGGCTGTTTTCCGCTCAACCGAGCCCGTCGGCACGCGGGCGATCATCGCGAACCGGCAGCGGAAGCATTCCGCCTCCGCGTTCGCTACGGCTGTTTTTCGCACAACCGAGCCCGTCGGCATGCGGGCGACTATCGCGAACCGACAGCGAAAGCATTCCGCCCGGGTTAGCCTTCTTCCTTCAGTGCCAGAATCTGTGCCAACGCTTCTTCCACCAAAATCCGATCATCTCCACGACCGGATTTCATCGCCAGTTCGGTCTGCATCAGAATTTGCAGGCTTCCGCGCAGCATTCGCATCGAATACCGCGGTACATCCCGAAATGCATTGTTGACCAGGAACTGCCGCTTTCCATACTGGTATATCGACAGCAGGTCATTGGCCGTTTTTCCGGCATTATGCGCCGCTTTGGCACGGTAAAGATCAATAAAAGACCCGCTCAGGACGCTGAGTATCCGGGTAGGCTCTTCACGCTGGGTAAACAAATCATTCAGTATCTGAAAAGCACGGGTTCTCCCGCCACTGCCCAACAGCGCTTTTGACAGGTCAAAAATCGAGGATTCCAGGCTCTTGTGGGTCACCAGCTCCACATCCGCCCGGGTAATATCTCCCTGCATCCGATAGGCAATCAGCTTGTCGGTTTCCCGCATCAGGGTTTCCATCGCTGTACCGCACCGGTCGATCAGAATACTGCATGTCACCTGATCGATAGAACATCCCGCTTTCTGGCATTTCTGGCGGATGAGCTTAATCAGTTCTGCCTGACTTTTGGGCTGAATGTCTGCGACAATGCCCACTCGTGCGATCTGGTCCATCAGTTTTTTCAGACGCGCGTTCTTTTTGGGATTCAGGTCATAGGACGACACATACAGTATCAAAACGGTCGTAGGGTTGGGATCTTCCATAATCTCCGAAAGGATTTCAAGATCTGCCGCCGGAAACTTTTCCAGATTGGGATTCTGGATGAGTACACACTTATAATCTGCCATCAGCGGCAGGCTTTCACATTCAGTCCGTACCGCGACCATATCAAGACCCGCTCCGTCAAATTTTCTGAAGTTAAAACTTTCCGTTCCCTTCTTGACCAGCTTGGAAAGCAGCCTTTGCAGGCAGACAGAGGAATAATAGGTCTCCCGTCCATAGATCAGATAAACCGGAACCGGGTCTTCCTCCCGTATACTTTTGAGCAGTGCCTGATCGTCATAAAATGGCATGGACATTTCCTTTCTTTGCGGTATAATACGATTTATCCCGGCAGCAGATAAAGCTGTTCACCGACCTGTATTGTCCAGTCAGGCAGCATAAATCCTGCTTCCCATGGCGGCATTTCATCTTCTGCTGCCCATTGGGATTGTGTTACTTTCAGTATACCACAGTTTTCCGCAAATGACGAGAGGGTATCCTCCGGTGCGTCATAATATACCATCCAGTCCGCCGGATAGACAGCTGGGTCATCATGATCGCATAAAAGGATGGTCGTCCCATCACAAGTCAGCAACAGGTATGGGCCATTATTTCCCGGGCGAATTTCCAGCCGGATATCTCCAAACAGCTGCCACTCCGAAACACCTGATAAAACATCGATCTCTTCGGGGGCAAACCGTTCCAGTGCCAGCTGAAGACGGGACTCCATCTCGGTATACAGCAGCCTGTCTGCCGGAAAGCGGCAGAGCAGTTCATAGCATCCACCGGTAAAAGTCATTCTGCCTTCCGGTATCAGCAGACTGTATCTGGTTACGCCGTTAGACCGCAGATAACTTGCGATTGTCTGTCCGGCATAATCGCTGTTTCCGCTTCCAATTACAACTGCCTGCTGTCCTTTACGGATAATCAGCGAGCCCTGTAATGAACTAACCTGCACTGTCTGCGGCAGCGGCAATACTGCACAAAGAGCAGTTACCGATAATAAAACCGCTGCCAGTGATACAACCAGTTCCCGGTGCAGCGATATCTGTCTCAATCCACAGACAATCGCCAATCCAATGAGCAGCAGCAGTACCGCCGCAATTCCTATCCGTACCAATTCACCGCCGAGCGGAATCATTGGCCCAGCATTGCCGATACCGGCAGCAGCGCGTATAATTCCAAGCAGTATCCGCAGTAAGATACCTGCAAGCTGTCCCGGCAGAAATCCGCCAAAAATCCCGGCAATTATGCCTGCCATCAGAACAGCCGGCATGATCGGCAAAACCACCATACTGGACACCGGAGCAAGAAGTGGAATACAACCGGTTACCATTATCATAACTGGCAGTGTCACCACGCTGATCGCAATACAAACCGAGGCAGTATTAAGTAAAAATCTAAACCGCATCTTCCAACTGCACCTTGCCTCAATAGCTGGCGCAACTGATTGCAGACACCAAACCGACAAAATACTCAGCAGTGTTCCGACCTGTACCACACACATCGGCTCCCACAGACAAAACAGGATAACAGCCGTACCCAACACCGAACCGCTGTTTTTTGGCAGGCGCAGAAGTTCCGCAATGCTGAATAAGGACACCATGACCAGTGCACGTACCGACGATACACTCATTCCAGTCAAAAATACGTATACTGCGGTCACCGGGATGGATACAGCCAATGTTACCCGGCGTCCAAACCGGCGCAGCAGCTGCTCCACCAGTGAAAAGAAAATAGCAATATGTAGTCCCGAAACCGCCAGCAGATGTGCAAGACCGGCTCCCTGCAAAAGGGTATAATCCTGTGCATCGATCTGTGCACTGTTTCCCAACAGCATTCCCATGACCAGAGCTGTATCTTCACTGTTTAACACGGTGCGCAGCCGTGTTTTGACCGTACTTTCTACCTGAGCACGCCATCGGTAAATCGGGTACAACAAAGAAGGTTGTTTCTCTCCCAAATATTCCGCACGGAATACCACCAGCTGGGCACCATTTCCAATCTGAGACATGGATATTTCCTCCGAAGCTGTTCCTTTCAGAGTAACCTGTTCTCCGCCGCAGAAGGAAAGTTCGCCGTCGGTATAAAAAAGTACGTCTGCTTTTCCAGTCCGACCATCTTCCGTTGTAAGCTCCGCATCCTGTATCAAAAAACGACTTCCGCCATTTTCTCTCCCTTCAACCGAGGATATTTCCCCATAAAAGGTCATCGATTCACCGGCAAACGCCTCCCGGACATTCACCAGTTTTTCCCGTTCACCCGATGCCATCCATAATCCGACAGCGGCTGTCAGGCAAAACAGAGCGATAAAG
>DVLW01000043.1 GCA_018715285.1 Candidatus Faecivivens stercoripullorum
AGTCAAGTTCATAAGAGGATACCTTCTGATCCTCAAACATATAGATGATTTCCGAATAGTTATACTGTTTGGCTTCGGGGGTAATCAGACGCATCAGGTAGGAAGATGAAACCAGCAGGAAAATAACCACCGCAATCAGAACAATAATGGATGTTCCGCGTTTTTTCGACAATCAAACCACTCCTTTCTCCATGGCTTCGCGCCGTTTATGATTCATAAACTTCCGGTTTCAGCACGCCGATATAAGGGAGGTTACGGTACTTCTGGTCATAGTCCAGGCCGTATCCAACGACAAACTTATCCGGAATATCAAAGCAGGTGTAATCCGCACTCAGCGGTACAACCCGTCTTTCAGGTTTATCCAGCAGACAGGCAATCCGAATCGAAGCGGTTCCTCTGTCTGACAGCATCTTGGTAATATAATGCAGCGTCTTGCCCGAATCGAGGATATCTTCTACAATCAGCAGATCTACCCCATGCAGGTCGATATCCAGATCCTTGTTGATTTTGACAACGCCACTGGAAGAGGTTCCGCTTCCATAGCTGGAAACACTCATAAAATCAATCTTCAGCGGGAGATCAATTGCCCGCATCAAATCTGCCATAAATGCAACGGAACCCTTGAGGACACTGACCAGCATCAGGTTTTTGCCCTCATAATCATGGGTAATCTTTTCGCCAATCTCTTTGACTTTTTTCTGGATATCTTCTTCTGTCAGCAAAACCTTTTCGATATCATCGATCATCCTGCGGCTCATATTCTGACTTCATCCTTTCTGTTGCGGCAGCTTCATCCCGAAACGCGGCAAGCACTTTTTCAGTCTCAGGCCCCGGAACCGATGCTTCATCCGTTCCGAATCCTTCCACCCAGATGACATTGCTCCCCTGTGCCAGCACGAGCCGTAATTCCCGTTCTCTACGGGAAAGATGCGCCTGCTGGAACAGTTTTTTGAGCGTTTTTTGTCCACCCCGTCCTGACAGACGGATGCTGTCTCCGGGACCTCGCGCGCGCAACTGTGCATTATCCATTATTGTATCATAATCTACCGCAAAATATAATAAATTTTTATAAACTTTCCGGTTTTCCCGATAATCATCGGCCGAAAGTACTGCCAGTCTGATTTTTTGTTCCCATCTGGCAATCAATTTTTCGTTATTATCCCATTCCTCAAATGGAATGATAACCGTTCCTGTTCCATCCTGAGGCAGTAAAACCGCGCCGACGACAAACCGGCTGGTATCATCTGCCGATAAAATTCCGCCGCGTACTGTCAGACAAACCTTACCGGCGGTATAACCACTGCTTTTTCCATCAATGACTGCTGTCAGTGATTCAATCGCCACTGCATCTACCTGTACACCGGATATGCGCAGAATTTCCGCGGCTGCCCGGCTTTTTACCGGTTTCGGCGCTCCACTCAATACCGAGACTTTCCATCCGGTATTGCAGCCCGCTGACGCCTCTGACAGAAGCTGATCCCGCAAAAAATTGAGATAATCCCGATCCTGCTGCAGGCTGTCACGCATCCGAAGGTAAGCGGCTTCAAATGACGGATTCAGTTTTTTCAGCTGTGGAATGACCTGCAAACGCAGAAAATTTCTGGTATACCGGTCACTGAAGTTCGTGGAATCAGTCGCAAACGGCAGCCGGTAAAAAGCGCAGTACCCTTCCACTTCTTCACGACTGATACGCAGCATCGGTCGGATAAGCGGTACATCCTCCACCATCCTGCTGTCCGGAATTCCGCACAGGCCATCCAGTGCACATCCGCGCAGCAGATGCAAAAAAGCGGTTTCCAGATTATCTGAAAGGGTATGTGCCGTTACAATAACCGGCTCCATCCCCTTCTGACGGGCTATGACTGCCTGTTCCACAAAAAGCCGGTAACGTTCCTGACGTCCGCACACCTCTTCCGACTGGTGAGACTGCTCAGCAATCGCGCCGATATCCACCCTGCGACTGATAAATGGTACATCAAGTCCGGTACAGAAAGCTTTTGCCGACTGCTCATCCCGGTCACTTTCATCACCGCGAAGACGGTGATTCAAATGTACCGCTAACAGCTGACATCCCATCTTTTCCTGGTTGGACGCAAGAAAATGCACCAGACTGGTCGAATCAGCTCCACCGGAAAACCCGATAATCAGGCATTTACCCGAAAGACCTTCCAGCATAAACTTTTTTTCAAACGCTTTTGTATGCATTTCCTCTGTCTGAGCACCCTGCATGGCTATTCCTCCATACTACCCTGCCGATTAAAACGGCGGAGCTTCCCTGCTCATCTCCAGATTGGAGAAGCGTGTATATTCACCCTGCCAGCCGATTGGAACATCACCGGTAGAGCCGTGACGGTTTTTCGCAACGATACAGATTGCGGTATTGCGAATGGCATCATCCGCGCCTTCCCTTTCTTCTGCGTCGGCGTAATATTCCTCACGGAAAAGAAACAGTACGCTGTCGGCATCCTGTTCGATTGAACCCGATTCTCTCAGGTCAGAAAGCATTGGCCGGTGTCCCTGACGCTGTTCGGCTGCTCGAGACAGCTGAGACAGGCAGATAACCGGGACATTCAGTTCCTTGGCCATGATTTTCAGGCTTCGCGTCATCTGGGAGATTTCCTGTACACGGTTTTCAATTCTGGACGAGCTGGTCATCAGCTGAAGGTAATCGATGATAATCAATCCGAGATTTTTCAGCCGGCGAACCTTTGCCTTCATCTGGGGAACCGAAATACCAGCCGTATCATCCAGATAGATATGCGTATCCGACAGCCTCTGGGCAGCTGTTGCGAGATTGCGCCATTCTTCCTTTTCCAGCCGTCCAGTACGCATCTTATCCGACGGAATCAGTGCCTCAGCGCACAGCATACGGGAAACCAGCTGTGCGTTGTTCATTTCCAGCGAAAAAATCGCAATATCCAAATCAGGATACTTAATACCGACATTGGTTGCGATATTCAGTGCAAAAGCCGTCTTACCCATACCAGGACGTGCCGCCAGCAGAATCAGGTCGGAACGGTTGAGTCCCGACAGAATCAGATCCAGCTGATGAAAACCCGACGCAAGACCGGTAATCCGGGTATCTTCCCGCTGATTCAGCTGATAGATATTATCGTAAACGCCGATAATAACGTCACCAATTGGCCGAAGTTCAGAACTCTGGCGTCCCTGCCGGATATCATAAATCTTCTGTTCTGCCGAGTCGAGCAGTTCAGAAGCACTCCCGTCACCTTCCCGCACCGAAGAAGCAATATCGGTAGCCGCTGTCAGCAGGCCGCGCATATAATACTTTTCCAGTACGATATCACAGTAACTTGGCAGGTTTGCCGTCGTCGGGACCTGATTCATCAGATGCAGCAGATACGACTGCGCCGATGCGTCGCTGTCAAATATTTCCTCTTTTCTGGCCTCTTCCAGCAGCGTGACATAGTCAATTGGCTTTGATTCGCTGAACATCCGAATCATCAGGCTGTACAGCCGCCGATGTTTTTCGGTATAAAAGACCTGCGGGGAAGAAATTTTTTCCATGATGGTGGAAAGCAGTTCCGGGTCAATCAGCACACTGCCCAGAACCGACTGCTCAGCTTCCAGGCTGTATGGAAGTCCCTGACTGTAGGCCTCTGCCATCACCTGTTCGGTTTTTTCCGCCATTTGTGTTCCTTTCTTTCCTCAAACGATATTGTGGCAAAATATACAGTTACAGCGCGGAATCCCTTTTTCGGAATCCCGCGCCTGTCAAACCAAATATTCTGTTATGCCTCTTTGACCATAACCTTCATTTTGGCCACAACGCCGGTATGCAGCTTGAGGTCAAATTCAAAGGTACCAAATGCCTTGATTTCAGCAGAAAGGCCGATTTTGCGCTTATCTACGTCAATCTTGTACTGGGAAGCAACAGCTGCCGCAATTTCCTTTGCGGTAACCGAACCAAAGAGTTTGCCTTCCTTACCGGCCCGTGCTGTAACAGTGACAACCTTTCCGGTCAGCTCTGCACAGGCTGCCTTTGCATTTTCCAGTTCAACCTGAGCATGATGTGCCTTTGCTTCATCCTGAATCTTTTTGTTATTAATAGCACCTGCGGTTGCTTCCATCGCAAGCTTTTTGGGGATCAGGAAGTTTCTGGCATATCCGTCTGCCGCATTAATCAGGTCTCCCTTTTTGCCGGAGCCTTTGACATCCTGCAACAAAATAACTTTCATCGTAAAAACCTCTCTTTCTTCAACCTGCCGTTTAAGTATGGGTTGTATAGTAATCATCAATACTCTCAAACAGCAGCTGCTTTGCTTTTTCCATTTCCACTCCGCGCAGCTGGGTTGCAGCCATCGTCTGGTGACCGCCGCCGCCCATCTTTTCCATAATCAGCTGTACATTAATCAGCCCCATACTGCGGGCAGAAATATTGATAACTCCACTTGTTTCATACAAAACAAAGGAAGCATCCACTTCATCGATACTGAGCAGCTCGTCTGCCGCCTGCGGTGCAACCACACGCATGTCGTCGGAAGAAAAATCGCTCTGTGCAACCGCACATTTCCGGTAAATCTGGGCATTGGATACGATACGCGATTTCCGCTGATAAGAATCCATTGTATTAGAGAACATCTTGCGTACGACAACGGTATCAGCACCAATTCTGCGCAGATAAGCAGCCGCTTCAAAGGTACGCACACCGGTACGCATCGCAAAACTTCTTGTATCCAGCATAATACCTGCCAGAAGTGCCTGTGCAACGACCGACGTAATGGTACAGTCCTCACCCATATACTGAATCAGTTCGGTTACCATTTCAGACGCGGACGAAGCGTAGGGTTCGTGATAGAAAATAACCGCGTTTTCAATATGATTGACCATTTTACGATGATGGTCAATAACAACCACCGTCTTGCAGCGTTCATACACCTGCTGGGATTCAACCAGATTTCGGGTATGGGTATCGCAGACAATCAGCAGCGTATGCGGCGTAATGGAAAAGAGCGCCTCATCCGGATCGATAAACAGGTCATGGTTACCATCCGACTTGACCATCTCAATCAGCGTCTTGGACAGGTTCTTTTCCCTGTCAATTACGATATACGCCTTTTTCCCGGAAGCACGGATTGCAGTTGCCATACCGGCAGATGCACCGACACAGTCAAGGTCACCGAACTTGTGTCCCATAACCAGAACTTTATCAGCGTTTTCAATCAGCTCAGACAAAGCATTGGCCACCATACGGGATTTAACCTTGGTCCGTTTTTCAACGCCTTTGGAGACGCCGCCGTAAAATTCATAAAGGGTTCCGGTCTTGATTGCCGCCTGGTCACCGCCGCGTCCCAGCGCCATATCCAGCGCCTGACGTGCAGAAGCTTCACTTTCGGCCAGTGTTTTTTCTCCGCGTCCAATACCAATCGAGAGGGTAACCGAAAGGCCGCCCGACTCAATCTTGCGGATATCGTCCAGCAGAGAGAAACGGCTCTGGATAATCTTTTCCAGATGCTGCTCCTCGACCACCATCAAAAACTGTTCACCATCATACCGTTTGATAAACGAATTAGTCATTCTGTTGCTGAAATCTTCCAACAAGCTGTCGACCGCGCTCAGGATACGGGATTTTTCGCTTTCCTTTGCCTTCTGCATCAGTTCGTTATAGTTATCCAGAACAATCAGCATAACCGAAGGACGTGTCTCACGATAAAGGGTTGCATCCCGCTCCATTTCGGTGACATCGATAAAATACAGCAGATAGAAGTCTTCTGAATGACGCTTGCCATCGTTTGCATGAGTATCCTCAGCATTCATCGGAACCGTTACGTCACCCGGATGCATTCCTCTGACACGATAGGAACGCTCTCCAATGCGTACCGACTCATCTTTCTGGCAGAACTCTTCCAACTGGGTACCAGTCAGCTGATCGATATATTCGCCAATCAGTTCTTTCTTGACCAGAACCTCCTGCTGAAAAGACTCACTGTACCAGAGAATCTCTCTGGACGCGCTGACAGCAATGCAGGGAATCGGAAAATGTTCAATCAGTTCCTGCTGAGCCGGGTCCAGCTGAGAAGCGATGCCTGCCAGCATTCCGCGCAGATGACGGTTAAGTCCCCTCAGACGCACCAGGATATACACACCGTAAGCAAGCGCACACGGTATCAGGATATACGCCGCGACCGGCTGTATAAACCAGGTGACCGCTGCCAGTATCAGGCAGATTCCCGCCAATATGACCATATGACCACGAATGTTCCATACTCTTGGACGCTTCAACGCACGTCCCTCCCCTCACACCGGCAAAATACCGGCTGTTATACAATTGGTAAAGATTAGATAATATAAAACAAACAGTAATATATCTGGTAGTAAGACTACCTCAGCTTAACAGGATAATTTTATCGCAAACCCCTGCGTTTGTCAATGACTTCCCCATCTGCCCAACGAAAAAGCCTGCCCAATTGGGCAGGCTGTATCGCACTCAGATTTCCATGATAATCGGCAGAATCATCGGATCACGGCGGGTCTTCTTGTAAATAAACGAAGACAGGGAGTCCTTGATACGGATTTTGATTGCACTCCATTCACGGATTTCCTTCTGCTGACATTCATTCAGCGTTTCCTTGACCAGCTGCCTTGCAGTATCCATCAGTTCTTCCGACTCACGGACATAGACAAAACCGCGGGATACGATATCCGGGCCGGCAACAACCGCGCCGGACTCATTTTCAATCGTCACAACCACGATAATCAAGCCGTCCTGTGCCAGATGTTTACGGTCACGCAGTACAACGCTGCCGACGTCGCCAACTCCATATCCATCGACAAATACCCGTCCGGCTTCAACCGTTCCGGTCAGCTGCATCGAATCAGGCGTCAGCTCAATCACCTGTCCCAGATCGGCCAGCAGGATATGATCCGGTTCAATACCCATCGCTCTTGCCAGAGAAGCATGTTCAGACAGATGTTTATATTCGCCATGAATCGGGACAAAGAATTTCGGTTTGACCAGACTCATCAACAGTTTCAGTTCATTCTGACATGCGTGACCGGATACATGAACTTCATACATCGACTTGCTGACAACCTCCGCTCCCAGTTTCAGCAGATCATTGATAACCCGGGTAACATGCTTTTCGTTTCCGGGAATCGGAGTCGCGGAAATAATGATAAAGTCGCCGGGCGTAACCTGAATTTTACGATGCTCACCGGCAGCCATACGGGACAATGCCGACATCGGTTCACCCTGGCTTCCGGTCGTGATAATTACCAGACGGTCTGCGGTATAATGACCAATCCGGTCTGCGTCAATCAGGATATCTTTGGGAACATTCAGATAACCCAGTTCAATTGCCGTTGTCACGACATTGACCATACTGCGTCCGGATACGGCAACCTTTCTTCCATGAGCAGCCGCCAGATTGACAATCTGCTGAATCCGGTGGATATTGGAAGAGAATGTCGCAATAATAATTCTCCGGTCGCCTGCCTGCTGGAACAGTGCACTCAGCGTTCTGCCAACATTGCGCTCCGATTCGGTATAACCGGGACGCTCGGCATTGGTCGATTCCGAAAGAAGACAGAGAACACCCTGTTTACCCAGCTCGGCAAAACGGGCCAGATCAATCATCTTGCCCTCAATCGGGGTATAGTCGATCTTAAAGTCACCGGTGTGTACAACGACACCGGCAGGCGTTGTAATCGCAAAAGCCATTGCGTCAGGAATAGAGTGATTGACATGAATTGCTTCAACCGTAAAAGCACCCAGTTTAATGACATCACCCGGCATAAAGCGGTTGAGTTTGGCTTTACCGGCCAGTCCATGTTCTTTCAGTTTGCCGTCAATCAGGCCCAGCGTCAGACGTGCACCATAAATCGGGATATCCACTCCGAATTTTTTGAGGAAATAAGGAATAGAACCGATATGGTCCTCGTGACCATGGGTAATGACCATACCACGGATTTTTTCTTTATTCTTTTCCAGATAGGTAAAATCCGGAATAACCAGGTCAACACCCAGCATATCCGCATCCGGGAACCCCATACCGCAGTCTACGATCAGGATATCCCGTCCGTATTCATAAACCGTCAGATTCTTGCCGATCTCATTCAGGCCGCCGAGCGGAATAATCCGAAGGGTTGGTTTCTTTCCTTCGCTCGTTTTGGCATAATTTCTGCGGCGAGTGCGCTGAGGAGGCGGCGTAATCAGGTCATAATCCGCCTCGGGAGTCAGTACTTCTTTCTGAATCCCTTCTTTTTCCACATCTACCACACTGATTCCGCGTCCGGTTCCCGTTCTGGGTCTGGTCGTTCTGCGGGAACGGCGGCGCTCCGGTGGTTTCTTTTCGCTTTCAGCTTCCAGTGCTGCGACATCTGCCGCGCTCATCACCAGCTCAGGAAGTGAACCGCTCTGTTGAACCGTTTTCTGTCCAAAACCCTTGACCCGACGGGAACGACGGGCAGTTTTGGGTTTTGACGCGGAGGTTTCCGAGCCTGATGAAGACAAAATTGCATCGATTACTTTTTTATTCTGCGTATTTGCCACTATAAATACCTTCTCTTTCCGTACCGGCCGAAGATCTTTCTTCGTACCGCGTCTGTGGCAGACATAAACGCTGCCAGATTCCATTTTCTCCGCTCTGCCACTGAGTTCCGGCAAAGCTCCCTATTTGTGCCTTCTCTTTCCGACGGCAAAATCCGTTGTCAGTTTTACTTTCTGACCTTCTGACTTCATCACTGCAACCGGCACAGCCATCAAAACAGCGGGACTTTCCGCAAATGAGCACACTTTTACAAGGTCATATCTGCCATCAGGCAAGACCTTTTTTCCACTCCCGTCCGGACAGTCCATAATCCGTCAACGACCATCCGAAACCCATCAGGAGTTCTTTTCCCATTTTGCAGAAAACACGATCCGAACAAATAAGATATTATAATTTTAGCCGTTACCGTCAAATTTGTCAAGCAATCTTTGTGATTTTCGCCGAATATCCGATTTTGCCGCCGTTTACAAGATGGTTTTTTGCCACTTTGCATGGGAATTTATTTTCCCTGTCCCGGCTGTTTTCTGATAAAAGTATACGTCTTATGAAGTCGGGATATACCCTCATGGCAACAACCGACTTTATTATTTTTGCATGACGTATTTCTGGAAGAACTCACCGCGTTCCTCAAAATTCTTGAAAAATCCGTAGCTGGCAGCCGCAGGCGAAAGCAAACAGACTTTTCCTTTAGGTGTAACCTCTTTTGCCTTTTGGACAGCCTGTTCCAGTCCGTCCGTAAAGATCAGCCGCTCACGATCAAAGCCTTTTTCCAGCAGCATCTCTCCGACACGCATGCCAGAATCCGGCATCAGAATCAAAAACTGCGGATTATCCTGCGGTGCCTGCATCAGAAAATCTACCAGACTGGTATAATCAATTCCGCGATCCATACCGCCCAGCAGAATACTTCCCACACCTTCAGCCGCAAGTGCCTTCATTGCACCGATTGCTGTCTCACAGGCAGTCGAAATCGAATCATCGTAATAGGTCACACCGTCAAAGGTGCCTACCCGCTGCAATCTGTGCGGCAACGGATCAAAATCCGCCAGCGCTGCCATAAACTGGTCATCCGTCACACCAAACTGACGGCAGATACCATACGCCGTGCCGATATTATACAGGTTATGTTCTCCTGCAAGACGAGTGCAGCCAACCGGCAGCGGCAGAATGTTGCCATCAAAATGCACTTCCCGTCCAATAACCGAAAGGTCAGCTACAGCGTCAGGCGCCTGCTGCATGGTAATGCGTCTGGCCTTTGCTTCGGGAACATCGTCTTTTTGCAGAATATTGCAGAAATAGATATCGTCCGCATCCTGATAGCGGCAGATGTTCCGCTTGGCGTTGAAATACGCTTCTTTGGTGCCATAGTGGTCAAGATGTTCCTCAAACAGGTTGAGCAGTACCGCGACATGCGGAGAAACCGAGATATATTCCAGCTGGTGGCAGGACAATTCATAGACAATCAGTGTCTCAGGGCCAATCGATTCTGCCTGCAAAAATGCAGGGATACCGATATTACCCATCAGCAGAGTATCCGGACGTACACTCTTGAGGACATGCCAGGTCAGTGCGGTCGTGGTGCTTTTACCCTTGGTACCGGTAATACCGATCACCTGTTTACGATAGGCACGCAAAAACAGTTCGGTCTGAGAAGTAACCCGCTCAAGTACAGCGTCAGATTTATCTGTAAGGACAATGCCCGGCGATTTGATGACCACATCATACCCGGTAAGTCCATTCTGGTATCCGTCTCCAAACACGCCCTGGACGCCTTCAGGAAGCTGCTGAGGACGGATATCCGCCACTGTCAGCTTTGCACCAGGAACCAGCTTTTGCAGCATCGACAGGGTTGCCTGTCCTTCACGGCCATACCCGAGAATCAGGACATTTTTTCCATCCATCGGCTGCATAATCCTGTACAGCGGCATCAGGTTTTTGGGTATCTCCAATTTGACAGATTGATCTGTATTTACTTTCTGCATCAAAAATCCCTCGCAAATCGTTCTTTAAGCGCCTTGGTTTCCGCCTGCATTCTCTGGGCAAACGCTTCCGGCAGCAGATTTTCCTGCTGATAATAATCAAAATACCGTGCCGGAGACTGCTGTGCAGCTTCAAAGGCCTGCGTTGTCATAAAATACCGGAGAAGTGCCGGCAAAGGCTGTCCATTCTGCTTTCTCCGTGCAATTCCAAGTACCATCGTGGCAGAAATCTCTTCCCGGCTTCCGACACATTCAAACGGTTTTTCAGGTGTTTCTCCGCAAAGTTCCCGCAGAATCGGCACAAGGCTCTCATCCTCAAGAATTTCCCGTCCAAAAATCTCTGTAATTGCGCTGTCATCCAGAAACGGCGTCAGAATCAATGCCACAAAAAGACATTTCGCGCATTTTCCGCACCAGGAATTGGTTTTGGAACCAGCATTGCAGCTGCGGAATATCGGATGGAACTGTTTAAGACCGGAGAAATATGCCGCAATCTGAAATTCACTCCACGGACGCAGCAGGCTGAAATAACGAACCGGACAGCCGATATATGCCTTGACATACCGGTCAAAATCTTCCTCAAACTGGAAGCTCTTGGAATACTGATGGTTGACACTGCTGCCCTGTACCGTTGATTCATTGGCACTCGACTCATTGGAAAGGACAACATACTCTTTTCCATACAGCACAGCCATCAGGACGCCTGAAAATGCCACCAAGGCTGAAAAAGGCGTATGACCGTTAAGATACCCCTGACGGTTGAGGTCCAGCATATTCTGATCGAGTGTCCGCCGGATTCCCAGAATCTGATCTGGACGATATCCGGCAGTCAATGCAGAATCGTCGGTTGCTCCGCGACTATTCATCACATAGCAATAGCTGTCCTGCCGCATGTCCGATAAAAGCGTCAGTGTGACAATAGAATCCTTTCCGCCGCCGACCGG
>DVLW01000044.1 GCA_018715285.1 Candidatus Faecivivens stercoripullorum
ACCAAAGCGCACTGAATGAGCAGATTTCTCTGTACCAGGATAAGATTGCACTGCTTGACGGGCAAATTTCATCCATTCAGGACGATATCGACAGTAAGCAGGATGAAATCGATCAGCTGCAGCAGCAGATCGATCAGCTGGACACTGAAATTGAAGAAAAACAGGTTGAGATTGACGAGACCTATGAGCAGTTTAAAAAGCGGATGGTTGCGCTTTATGAAGCTGGAGAAACATCTTCACTTGCGATGCTGTTGTCCTCTTCGAGCTTTGCGGATTTTGTGACCAATGTACAGCTGATGCAGGCGGTCTCTGAAAGCGATGAACAGCTGGTCGATAGTCTTAAAACCCAGCTGGACGAACAGCAGGAGCTTCAGGAGCAGCAGCAGAAAGCCAAAGAAGAAACCGAAGCGGCACTGGAACAGATTCAGCTGGATGAACAGGAACTGATGATCCAGCGTGAAGAACAGGAAACAGCCCGCAGTGAACTAGAAACTGCTTATTCTGAGAGCGAATCGGCTCAGCAGGATATGGAAGCACTGAAAGCAGAGTACGAAGCAGACCGCGACGCGAAGATTGCAGAAGATCAGCAGGTTGAAGCGGAAATCCAGCAGATTTACGCCCAGCTGGCCGCACAGCAGCAGGCTGCCGAGGAAGCTCAGCAGGCAGCCAACAATGACAGTTCGTCCTCTTCGGATTCTTCCGACAGTTCTTCTTCCGGTTCGACGGCGACAGTAAATACCGGAGACCTCAGTTTCCGCTGGCCGCTGCCGGGATATTCGACCATTACCTCGGGATTTGGTTCCAGATGGGGCAGTACCCATACCGGCATTGATATTTCCGGCGGTGGTGTCTATGGAGCACCGATTGTTGCAGCGGAAGCTGGAACGGTTGTCGTAGCTTCGACCCACTGGAGTTACGGCAATTATGTTATCGTTGACCATGGCAATGGCTACACAACCCTGTACGCCCATATGTCCAGTATCGGATGCAGCGTCGGCGATTATGTGACCAAAGGTCAGACGATTGGTTATGTCGGTTCGACCGGTGATTCGACCGGACCGCATCTGCACTTTGAAGTGCGTATCAACGGCGCCGCCCAGAATCCGCAGAATTACGTCAGCCCGTAATACCGCGCGCTGGTACTGCATAAACTGAAATCAGAGCCGGCGTCCCGGAGGTATGGGATGCCGGTTTTTATATCACCGGTTGCCTGTTGGCAGAGGGGAGTTATTATGAAGGATACAGACAGAATGAAGATGGATACGCTGCCCGAGCCGGATGCTCATCAGCAGGATAAAACCTTGAAAACAGCGTCTGCCCGGCGCAGAATGATGGCAGCGCTGGCGGCAGCTTTTTTCTGTGGAAGTTTTTTTACACTTGGAGTCGGCGGCGCATATCTGCGCTGGCAGCAGCAGTCCCACGCTGCGATTACCGAAAAGCTGGAAGAAATCGAGAACCTGATCGATCAGTATTATCTGTATGATGTCGACGAAGAAGCGGCAGCAAACGGAATTGCGACCGGATATGCTGATGCACTGGACGTGTACAGCTGTTACCGGGATAAAGAGGCGTATGAAGAATTTCAGGCGCACAATGACGGTGATCTGTGTGGGATTGGCATTACCGTCGCGCAGTATGGTTCTGACGCGCTGAACGTACTGTATCTGCTGGATGATTCACCGGCGGCCGGGATTTTGCAGCCGGGTGACGCGATTGTCGGCGTCGAAGGAGAGTCGGTCGAATCGCTGGGATATACCGGAGCAGTTGCCAAAATCCAAGGGGAAGCCGGGACATCGGTACAGCTGACCATCCGCCGGAATGACGAGTTGATGGACGTATCGGTCGAGCGTGCGGACGTGGTCAACAGCGGAATCTATTTTCAGCAGTTTGACCAAATCGGCTACCTGCGTATCTCCGCATTCAACAATGCGACGCCTGCCGCATTTAAAGAAGCGATAGAGGAATTGATGCAGCAGGGCGTTTCCGGCCTGATTTTTGACCTGCGCGGCAATGGCGGCGGACTGCTGACCAGCGTATCGGAGATGCTGGACTACGTACTTCCGGCAGGCGATCTGGTTTCAAAGACGGATAAGGACGGAAAAACGGTAGTGATGTACACTTCGGATGACGACTGCATCGACCTGCCGATGGCGGTACTGGTCAACGAGTCGACTGCGTCGGCAGCTGAGCTGTTTGCCTGTGATTTGCAGGAGTACGGTGTAGCGGTCGTCGTCGGAACGACTACCTACGGAAAAGGCGTCATGCAGACAACCTACAATCTGTCAGACGGAAGTTCGCTGACCCTGACGACCGATTACTATAATCCGTCAAGCGGCCAAAACTATAACGGAGTCGGTGTAATTCCCGATATTGAGTGTCCGCTGACCGAAGAACAGCAGAAGGATTTTGTCCATTTTGACCCGGACCATGACCCGCAGCTGGCATCGGCACTGGAGGCGCTTTCTGGCGAAAAAACTTCTTGACAAGTGTGATGGGATGTGTTATACTCCATAGCATAGGCGATGAAAAGAAATAGTAGTCGTTTCCAAAAGCCTTCAGAGAGTGTCCGGTTGGTGCAAGGACATGGTGGGGAAATGATGAATACCTCTTGGAGCTGCTTCCTGAAACGGTCGAAAGTAGGGAACGCCGGGTCTGCCCGTTACAGCGGAAGAGAATGCAGGTTCTCTGTGAGGCCGGATGCCGTGAGGTACCGGTGAACTGAGGTGGTAACACGGATGCCATTTGATTGACATTTCGTCCTCTGTCCCAATGCGGGGCAGAGGACTTTTTTGTTTTGAAAATCCGCTGACGCAGATGGGAATAATCGTAATTGGATCAATTGAAAGGAGAAACAAACAATGACTTGCTACGAAGAACTCAAAGCGCGCGGCCTGATTGCGCAGGTAACCGATGAAAAACTGATTCAGGAACTGGTAGACAGCGGAAAAGCTACCTTTTATATTGGATTTGACCCGACAGCTGACTCTCTGCATGTCGGTCACTTTATGGCTCTGTGCCTGATGAAACGGCTCCAGATGGCCGGAAACCGCCCGATTGCACTGATCGGCGGCGGCACCGGTATGATCGGCGACCCGTCCGGACGTACCGATATGCGTCAGATGATGACCCCTGAAACCATTCAGCACAACTGTGACTGCTTCAAAAAGCAGATGAGCCGGTTTATCGAATTCGGCGAAGGCAAAGCTATGATGGTCAATAACGCTGACTGGCTGATGAATCTGAACTACATTGAATTTATCCGGGATATCGGTTCCTGCTTCTCGGTCAACAACATGCTGCGTGCAAAATGCTATGAACAGCGGATGGAGAAGGGACTTTCCTTCCTGGAATTCAACTACATGATTATGCAGAGCTACGACTTCCTCGAGCTGTACAAACGGTACGGATGCAACCTGCAGTTTGGCGGCGACGACCAGTGGAGCAACATGCTGGGCGGTACCGAGCTGATTCGTAAGAAACTGGGCAAGGATGCAAGTGCTATGACCATCACTCTGCTGCTCAACTCGGAAGGCAAGAAGATGGGCAAGACCCAGTCGGGCGCTGTCTGGCTGGACCCGGAAAAGACCTCTCCTTACGATTTCTTCCAGTACTGGAGAAATGTCGGAGATGATGACGTTATTAAGTGCATGAAGCTGCTGACCTTCATTCCTCTGGAAGAGATCGAAGAGATGGAACGCACCCTGAGCGGTGAAAAACTCAACCCTGCAAAAGAACGTCTGGCATACGAACTGACCCAGATGGTTCATGGCAAGGAAGAGGCAGACAAGGCACTGGCTGCTGCACGCGCAGTATTCTCGGCTGGTTCTGATACCGAGAACATGCCTGTTTCTGAGATTCCTGCTGCTGAGGTTGAAGGTGAAATCGGTCTGCTGACACTGCTGGTCAAGGCTGGAATCGCTCCTTCCAATGGTGAGGCAAGACGTCTGGTTCAGCAGGGCGGTATCTCCATCGACGGCGAAAAGATGACCGATCCGACTGCTATGATCGCAGTCCGTGAAGGCATGGTCATTAAAAAAGGTAAAAAGGTTTTCCGCAAGGTTGTCCTGGTGTAAGGTAAACCGGCTGAAAAGCAGTGGTTTTGACAGGAAAAGCTGTGTATTCTGCTGTTTTGGAAGAAAAAATCTTAAAAAATCTGACAAAAGACTTGCAAAACCACAAAATGTATGCTATTATGTACTAGATATTGTTCCGCTAACGAAAGTTTGCGGAGGATATATGTTAATCACACATTATCCGGACAGTCCTCTGCACTGAGAATGCACGAATGTCTGAAATTCAGGAGGAAAAAACATGGACGCACTTAAACTGATCGCACAGTCCAGCATGAAAGCTGAGAGCCCCAAGGTCGAAGTCGGTGACTACGTAAGAGTCAACGTACTCATCCGTGAAGGCGACAAGGAAAGAATCCAGGCTTTCGAAGGAACCGTCATTGCTATGAAGCACGGCGGTATCTCCGAGACCTTTACCGTCAGACGTGTTGCTCACGGCGTTGGCATCGAGAGAGTATTCCCGGTTCATTCGCCCAGAGTTGCTTCCGTCGACGTTCTGCGTCACGGTGTTGTCAGACGTGCTAAGCTGTACTACCTGCGCAACAGAGTTGGTAAAGCAGCCAGAGTCAAAGAGAAAATCGTATAATTCGATGCACATGAGGAAGAAGGGGGCGGCAACGTCCCCTTCTTGTGCTATCCTGACAAATTTTGCCGTACCGCAATGGGCGGCTTTTCGCTGTCCGGGAAGGCTGAAAAAGGCACCGGCGGCGAGAATATTATTGTAGAAGACAGGAAAGGATGGTTTGCTTTTTATGGCACCTGAGCAGAAGAGAACCAGCAGCGATGAGGAAGTTGACAAAATACTGGCGGAACTTGGAATTTCGGGAACACCTGCCGCAAAAGCGGCATCTGCCCCAGCCACTGTATCACGTCCGTCTGCTCCTTCCAAGCCAAAGCAGCAGCCAGCGGCTTCATCGGCCAAAAAGGACGATGGATTCAAAATTGATCTGGATGCTTTTGATGATATAAAGAAGGAAACTGTCCAGCCGCAGCAGACCCGCAAATCTCAGCCGTCCAGACGTCCGTCTGAATCAGCAAAAGCGCCGTCTTCTGCCAGACGGCCTGAGAAGGCAAAGGATAAGAGCGCTTCCGGGAAATACGATCTGAATGTCCCGCATCATGCATCGCATCTGAAGGATGAGCTGGAAAAAATGGCTGTTTCGTCGTCTACCCAGACCGGCCAGCTGACCAAACAGCTACGTGCCGGACGGAAACTGGAAGAGATCACCGCTTCACTGCCGGCGCAGCAGCGTCAGGCAAAGATTCCGCATCCTTCCGAGCGCGTACAGAAAGCAGCCGCTTTTGCAGCTGCGGTTGCCGCTGAACAGCCGCAGAAAAAGAGTGTTGGAAAGATTGTACGTGGCTGGGTCATTGCGCTGGTTTTGGTAGCTGCAATTATCTTTGCGCTGTTTTATTTTGTGATTCATATTATCACGGTACAGGGCAGTTCAATGTCCCCGACGCTGGAACAGGGCGACCGGGTTGTCATTTCCGGACTGCTGTATACACCGCAGCAGGGTGACATTATCGTTACCTCGGATAACAACGCGCTGAAAAAGAAACTGATTAAGCGGATCATTGCGACAGAAGGACAAACTGTAGAGATTGACGCTCAGGGCAACGTTGTTGTTGACGGAGTGGTGATGGAAGAAAACTATCTTGCTGAACCGACCGAATCGGCAGGCGATATGAGCTATCCGGTTACGCTGGGTGAAGGAGAAGTATTCGTCCTCGGAGACAATCGGGAACATTCTCTCGACAGCCGTCAGGCATCGATTGGCGTAATCAGTGAATCGGATATTGAAGGCCGGGTACTGTTCCGGTTTTATCCGTTCGGTTCTTTTGGCGG
>DVLW01000045.1 GCA_018715285.1 Candidatus Faecivivens stercoripullorum
CACACAGGACTCGAACCTGTGACCTTTTGATTCGTAGTCAAACACTCTATCCAGCTGAGCTAGTGGCGCTTATTTAGTTTATGTTGTCGGTCTCTCGCGGCAACACATATATATTACCACAGCTTTGTTCAGTTGTCAAGCGTTTTTTCAAATTTTTTCAAAAATCAGCAAAAATATCCTTTGACCAGCTGACTGCGTTCCCAACGCAGTTTTCTGCCGCACGCAAATACGCCATAAACATCAAATCCGTTATCCAAAATCACCAGATCGGCATCCAATCCCGGCATAACCTGACCTTTCCTTCCGGACAATCCCATCCGGGCAGCGGCATTCACTGTAAAGAATGTCAGCGCCGTTTCCAGCTGCATTCCGCCATTGACCAGTGCCTCCAGTTCTTCCATCAGGACACCCGTACCCGTCCATCCCAGACCGATACAGTTGCCCTCAGCGTCAAACCGCGGCTGGCTGCCGTACCCATCGCTGGAAACGGTGATCTTTGACAGATCGGCGCCAGACTGCACCGCTTCAAAAATCCGTTCGGCTGCTTCACCGTCGCCGCCGGTCAGATCGATATTGCCGCCCATCCGAACCAGCTCCAGTCCCTCAGCAAAAAGCGCATCCGTCCTGCCGATATGGGTCGGCAGCAGATTACCAATCGGAAGATCGGATTCTTTCAGCATCTCAAACAGCGGTTTGAGTCCACCCTCACCGCTTCCCATATGAATGGTAACCAGTCCTTTTTTCCCGGAAATCAGTCCACCCATCCGGGCCTCCGCTGCGGCATCCGTCAGCATTCGGACATCCGGATGTGAACTGCGGTGGTCAGACAGCGCCATCTTGACGCCGATACACGGCCCAATCAGCGCGATATCCCGGTCGATACGTCCGGTCAGCGTCGCGGACGGCAGTGAATAGGAACCGGTCAGCATGTAGGCAGAAATACCTTCCTCATTCAGTGCGGATACCTTTGCATACAGATTTTCCAGACTTCTGGTAATGCCATCTGTTCCCAGCAGTCCCAGCACCGTCGTCACGCCGCTGGCCGCGATATCCTCCATCCGGCTCTCCGGGACACGGGACGCAAACCCCTGTTCTCCGCCGCCGCCTGTTACATGAACATGCAGATCAATCAGTCCCGGCATAACGATTTTACCACCAGCGTCCAGTACTTCCGCGCCATTATAGGCAAAGTCCAGCTGTCCAGCCGGTGCGACCGCCTCAATTTTGTCGCCTGCAATCAGGATATCGGATAATCCCAGATGCTCAGGCGTATATAAATCACAATTGCGAATCAGTGTAACCGTAGGTATCTTCCTTTCTTACAGATAGCGATAAGGTTCACCGGCTGCAATCCAACTGACCGGAATATCTTCACCGGCCAGTTCAGCAATCCAGACAGCAGCCTGTTTCATTCCCAGTTCCTCGCTGTTGAAGTGTCCGAGCTGGATAATGGTTTTCTGCAAGCCCATTTCGGCCGCATCCCGCACATAGCTCATGACCGTCCAGCCGATCAGTTCACCGGCAATCATGACCTCGGTTTCACCCATCATCATTTTGGTATTCGTATCGTCAAACGACAGGTTTCCGCCGCCGATATAGGCGACACGGGAAACCTGTCCGCTGGTCTGCCCGATGATTCGTACCGTCTGCATCGAAAGTTTCTCTTTCAAAAACGCCGCCAGCTCTGAAACATCCATCTCAGGCAGATGATAAAACATCGGCCGCCGTCCGGTATCGGCACGGTATTGTTCCCATCCGAGCTGTTTCATGACACCGGTATAGATTCCATCCGGGTTATGGGCGTGAATATGATCGTGGTCACGGAAAACCACCAGCCCGTTTTCTTTTATCAGCTGGTACTTTTTCTGGTAAACCGGGTCCTCCTGCATCCAGTCGGTGGTATCCATATGGCTGTAAAACAGAGGCTCATGGCATACCACCAGATTGCACCCGGCCTTAACTGCCTGCTGCAATACAGGATAGGTCGGCGCACAGCAGACGGCAATTCCTGCCAGTGGTACCGACGGGTCGCCGCATTTGATGGTATCACAGGTTTCCCGTTCCCCTAAATCGGGGTGATATGCAATTATTTTATCAATCATCTGCTGAATGGTCATGATAACCGCGTCCTTTCCTGTATTGCAAGATTATTTACTTTATTTCAATCCGCACGCCATCGGTAATCGAAAGGCGTTTTGCCGGGATTCCGTTTTCTGCCGCTGCTTTGAGGATAGCATCGCTCTTTTCCGCAGGTGCATAGCAGTAAACGCATCCACCGCCGCCGCTGCCGTTGATTTTACCGCCGTATGCACCGTTTGCCAGTGCCATCTCGAGAATATGGTCAATCTTCGGCGTGGAAATACCCAGACCATCCCGCAGATTGGCCTGATGCCGGTTAAGCAGTCCGCCCAGCTGCCGTCCGCCCGATTCTCCGGATGACAGCATCTGATAAGCAGTCCGCTGGAGCCGGTAGTTGTCGACATTGGCGCGTACCCGACGTGCCATCTCCTCCGGCAGCATCCCGATTTTCCGTTCCAGCGCCGGATTCTCAGCCAGATCGCGTACCGAATGCACGCCATAAGCCCCCAGTACCTTCAATCCTTCAACCGAAGGTGTCTTTGCACTGCTCAATACTGCAAGGGTATCCTTTTCCTGCATCGAGTCAAACAGGATGATATCTTCCTTTAATACATCCGGCATTTTCTCCACTTTGACCCCATCCGAAAAGTCCAGATGAAGGATTCCGCCGAGTGCACCCGCATAGTGGTCCATCATGCCGCCCGGTTCACCGAACTCGGCGACTTCCGCCTGCCATCCCAGCTTTGCAAGCTCCATCGGTTCCAGTGCTTTGCCTGCATACGCCGCAAGTCCAGCCATCAGCGCCATCACCATCGCGGTCGAGGAACACATTCCCTTTCCAATCGGTATCTCAGAATCGAGCACCACATCCGCAGCCTTGAGGTTATATCCTGCACGGGTCAGGACATTGACCACCGACCGGAAGTAATCCCGCGGTCCTTCATACACCTGCGCCCGGGACAAATCCAGCTGATACTCCTGATACCGGCCGGGATTGACCTCTCCCAGTCCCGACAGCGCACGGTCACGGATTTTAATCCGCAGCAGGTTATCCTCTCTGGATGTAACCGACGCGGTAAAACGCAGGTCAATTGCAGCCGCAATGACCTCCAGACCAAGATAATCCTGATGCTCACCAAACAGACAGATTCTGCTGGGAACAGATGCTTTAATCATAGACATACGTCCTCCATTCTGAACAGATCATACTCCCGTTTATTCATCCGCTGCAACGGCCATTCCTGCAAGTCGGCTCTTTTTGAGATCCAGAAACCGCTGGTTTTTCGACCCGCGGAAACGCAGCGTCAGGTCCCGCTCCGCCAGAATAAACGGTCCATCCACCAGATAGTCGCATTCCTGAAGCAGTGATGCGACATCCGGCTCCTTTTCTGCTTTTTCCATCAGCTGCTCATACGTCCAGCCGGAATAGCAGGTCACGTCGAGGTTGCCCGGCATATCATGCACCATTTTGGCAAGCCCAGCAAAAGCGCCAGCTTGACAAAACGGTTCTCCGCCCGAAAAGGTCACGCCCTGCAACAACGGGTTTTTCCCGATTTCCTGTGCAATCCGGTCAATTGTCACCAGACTGCCGCCGTCAAACGGGTGGGTCTGTGGATTATGGCATCCGGGACAATGGTGCGGACAGCCCTGACAGAAGACGGTAAAACGGATACCGTTTCCATCGACAATCGATTCCCGGACAATTCCGGCAATCCTAAGGGTTCTGACTTCTGAAACCGGGTTATCAATTTTTTGAAGCATCGTATTTTTCATTCCAATCGCTTCCTTTATTAAAGGATATCATGAATTTTCTCATCTGTAAAGGGATTCACCGCGAGCTGCACAGCGAATATCTTTCTAAACAAACAGTGCCCTGCAAAACACGCGCAGCGTCCTGCAAGGCACCGATATTTTGATACAAACCAGTTTACAGCTCCATTTTTCCCGGAACCAGCCCATGTTTTACACGGTCTTTTTCTTCCGCCCGTTTGGCGTCATTAAACCGGTCGGTCGTCCCGACCAGATAACCGGTAATCCGGCGAATCCGTTCAAAACCTTTTTCGCCTTCCGTTTCCTTACGGCGGCAATGCGGGCATTCATTGGCAATAATGCCGGTAAATCCACAGACCGGGTCACGGTCAACGGGATGGTTGATCGAACCATAGCCGATGCCGACTTCCTTCATATACCGTACAACCCGTTCAAAAGCGTCCAGATTCTGGGTCGGGTCGCCGTCCAGCTCGATATACGAGATATGACCGCCATTGGTCAGCGCATGGTAAGGTGCTTCCAGACGCAGTTTATCAAATGCGGAGATATCATAATAAACCGGAATGTGGAACGAGTTGGTGTAATACTCACGGTCGGTAATACCGGGCAGGATGCCAAACCGTACCTTATCCTTACGGACAAAGGTTCCGGACAACCCTTCTGCAGGGGTCGCAATCAGGCTGAAATTCAGACCGGTTTCTTCGGTTGCCCGATCGGTACGCTCACGCATATGGGAGATAATCCTGAGTCCCAGTTTCTGCGACTCTTCCGATTCGCCATGATGGAAACTGGTCAGCGCTTTCAGGCATTCCGCAAGCCCGATAAAACCCATTGTCAGGGTACCCTGCTTGAGTACCTCGCCGACTTCATCATCCGGGCCGAGTTTTTCAGAACCCAGCCAGACGCCCTGTCCCATCAGCATCGGATAATTGCGCACCTTTTTGCGTGCCTGAATCCGGAAGCGGTCGAGCAGCTGATCGACAACCAAATCCATCTTTTCATCCAGCGACGCAAAGAAAGCGTCAATATCCCCTTTAGCCAGAATCGCCAGTCGGGGAAGGTTGATCGAGGTAAAGGACAGGTTGCCTCTTCCGGTGACGATCTCATGTTCCGGGTCGTAATGGTTGGCGATAACCCTTGTCCGGCAGCCCATGTAGGCACATTCGGTATCCGGATGGCCGGGTTTATAGTATTGCAGATTGAAAGGTGCATCCAAAAACGAGAAGTTCGGAAACAGCCGTTTTGCCGAAACGCGGATTGCCAGTTTAAACAGGTCATAGTTCGGGTCACCCGGATTAAAGTTGACCCCTTCCTTGACCTTAAAGATATGTATCGGGAAAATCGGGGTTTCACCCGCACCAAGACCGGCTTCGGTCGCAAGCATGACATTGCGGCTGACCATCCGGCCTTCAGGTGAGGTATCGGTTCCATAGTTGATGGAAGAAAACGGTACCTGGCTTCCGGCACGGGAATTCATTGTGTTCAGGTTATGTACCAGCGCTTCCATTGCCTGGTAAGTCGCACGGTCGGTTTCCTTTTCCGACTCAGAAACAGCAAAAGACTGAAGGCGGGCAATCTCCTCTTCCGACACAAAGCCGGAAAGTGCCTCCCGTTCCTTCTCAGCGTACCCATTTGAGCCGTCCAGACAGGGATAAATTTCAGCATCATACAGTGCAGCAATCGCCTGTTCTGCCTTTTTGGCAATCTCATCACTGCAAAGAAGCTGCGCCGCTTTAATCAAATTGCTCCGGTAACGCTTGCGGTAAGTCTTGCGCACACCATCCGACAGATAATAATCAAAACACGGGATACTCTGACCGCCATGCTGGTCATTCTGGTTTGCCTGAATCGCGATACAGGCCAATGCCGAATAGGACGCAATGTCGTTCGGTTCCCGCAGATAACCGTGACCGGTCGAAAATCCGCCGGTAAACAGCTTATGCAGGTCAATCTGGGTACAGGTAGTGGTCAGGGTCAGAAAATCCAGGTCATGGATATGGATATCACCATCGATATGTGCCTTGGAATGTTCCGGCTTGAGGACAAACAGCTGATTGAACTTTTTAGCGCCCTCACTGCCGTATTTGAGCATCGTACCCATCGCGGTATCGGCGTCGATATTGGCATTTTCCCTTTTCAGGTCGCTTTCGGCCGCCGACTGGAAGGTCAGCCCTTCATAAATCTTCATCAGGCTGGAATCCATCTCCCGGATACGGCTGCGGTCGGCACGGCAGAGGATATAACTTTTGGCGGTGGAAGCGTGTCCATTGTCGATCAGCACCTTTTCAACCGTGTCCTGAATCAGCTCGACATCTGGCTGCTGGCCGTAATCCAGCTGACGTTCCAGCCGCTGAGCAGTCTCCTCGGCAAGGTTGTACGCGGTACCGTAGTCACTTCCGCCAACACTCTGCGCGGCACGATAGATGCCAAGCGCAATCTTTTCCAGGTTGAAGGGGACGACCCTTCCGTCACGTTTTCTGACTCTGGTAATCATTTTTCCTCAAATCCTATCTATTCTCAATCAGATAATTTGTATATACACAGGATATTCCACACAATATCTTGTGTCAATCAATCAAACTGAACTTATTATAGGTCAGTTACAGACTGATTGTCAAGGGCGGCAGAACTTTTCAGCCTTTTTGCCAAACAAATGAATATGTGGAAAGTCTTCAAACAATTTCGACAAAATACGCACCTGATTATTAGCTGTTTTTCCCCTTGCAAAGGACAGCCGTTCATGGTATTGAAAATATAAAGTGTCCGCTGGTCAGAGACAGAAAAATCCCACTTTCCACAAATTCACCACACTTTTGTCATATCGTCAAAACGCCGAAAATTTTCCTCCCAATTTGTACAGGTAGAATAGCGCCTTTCTTGTGGATTGCTGACAGAAATGAATCCCGGCGGTAAAAATCTTTTTTCACCCAAATGTCAAAAATAACTTTTCAAGAAGTGTCAGTTGTGATATACTAGTAATGTTAAAAATGTAAAAGGGGTGTCGCTTTGGAAAAGTATATCATCAAAGGCGGCAAACAGTTGCAGGGTGAAGTTACCATCAGCGCAGCTAAGAATTCTGCTGTCGCTATCCTGCCCGCCGTCCTTCTTTCCGACGAACCATGTATTATAGATAATGTTCCCAATATCAGCGATATCGACTGCGCCATCAAGATTCTGACCCGTCTGGGCGCAGACGTCAAGATGATTAATAAATCCACCCTGCGCATTGACCCGACTCATATCCATTCGGATACGGTGGAATATGAACTGGGTAAAAATATGCGAGCTTCCTATTACTTCATGGGCGCTTTGCTTGGCAAGATCGGACGTGCCAACGTTTCGATGCCGGGCGGATGCGACCTTGGCGCAAGACCGATTGACCAGCACCTCAAGGGCTTCCAGGCTCTGGGCGCGGACAACACCGTCGAATACGGTATGGTCCGGCTGACATCCAACCAGCTGACCGGTGCGCACATCTATTTTGATGTCGTGACCGTCGGCGGAACGATCAATGTCATGCTGGCCGCCTGTAAAGCAAAAGGCCTTACCATCATCGAGAATGCCGCCAAAGAGCCGCATATCGTCGATGTAGCCAACTTCCTCAACTCGATGGGTGCGGATATCATGGGCGCCGGTACCGACGTCATCAAAATCCGCGGAGTCGATCATCTGCACGGCAGTGAATATTCGATCATTCCCGACCAGATTGAGGCAGGTACCTTCATGATTATCGCGGCCGCGACCAATGGAGACATCCTGATTCGCGGCGTTATCCCCAAACATCTTGAGGCAATTACCGCAAAGCTCCAGAAAATCGGTGCGCGGGTTGTCGAATATGATGATGCCATCCGTGTAACCGGAACCGGCGTTCTGCGCAAAACCAGCGTCAAGACAATGCCGCATCCCGGTTTCCCGACCGATTTGCAGCCGCAGATTACAACCCTGCTGACCCTTGCAAGCGGTACTTCGATTGTCACTGAGGATATCTTTGACAACCGGTTCAAGTATGTGGATGAGCTCAGAAGGATGGGCGCGGATATCTCGGTCGACGGTAAAGTCGCCGTCATCGAGGGCACCGGCCACCTCAAGGGCGCTCCGGTCAAGGCAAATGACCTGAGAGCAGGCGCTGCGATGATTATCGCGGGACTGGCTGCGGATGGAATTACCGAAATCGAGAACATCCATTATATCGAACGCGGCTATGAAGGGATTGAGCGCAAACTCAGGGCATTGGGCGCCGACATTAAAAAAGTCTGTGTCCCTGACCAGTATATTCAAAAGCAGGCCTGATGCCATCCTCCAAAACGCTGCCGTCCGGAAGGCGGGCAGCGTTTTTCTGAGCCGGCCGCAAACCCAGTAAGGAGAGAACAGTCTTTCATGTCCCTGTTTTACAACCTTTGCAGTTCTTCAAGCGGAAACGCCACTTTTGTAGGCGACCGGGAAGGTGGACTGCTTTTTGATGCCGGCGTCGGCATCCGCAATTTTTCCAAATGGCTGCTGGCGCAGGGGCTTACACCTGATTCGGTCAGGGGAATTTTTCTGACGCATGAGCATTCCGACCATATCAAGGGTGCGAGCGTGATTGCAAAGCGCCATCGTATCCCGATTTATGGCAGTGAAGATACCATCCGCTGTCTGCTGGACACCGGGCGGCTTTCCGGTGAGGAAGAAATTCACATCATCCGCCGGGAAACCCATCTGGACGGCTTTCTGGTGACGGCGGTACCGACTTCCCATGATTCACCCGGAAGCGTCTGTTACCGGGTGGACACGCCGGACGGCAAATCGGTGGGTATCTGTACCGATTTGGGGTATGTCTCTCCGATGATTCTGGAACTGATGAGCGGGTGTGACCATCTGCTATTGGAGTCGAATTATGACGAAGATATGCTCAAAAACGGGCCGTACCCCTATTACCTCAAAAAACGGATTGCCTCCAAAAACGGCCATCTGTCCAATAACCAGTGCGCAGAAGCTATCGGGCGGCTGATCGCACTGGGAACACGCTCCTTTTCTCTGGGGCATCTGAGCGAGCACAATAATCTGCCTGACCTCGCCTATGATACCAGCTGCGGATACCTTTCGCTGCTGGGAATGCATGAGGGTCGGGATTATTCACTTGAAGTGCTCGGCAAGGTCAACGACGGAAAGGCGGTGAACCTCTGATGCTGTCTGTCACCATCATCTGTGTGGGCAAGCTCAAGGAACGTTACCTGACCGACGCCTGTGCTGAATACGCCAAGCGTCTTTCAGCTTTCTGCAAGCTGACCATCACCGAACTGTCCGAAGTGAGACTCCCCGATTCCCCGTCTGACGCGGAAATCGCAAAGGCTTTGGAAAAGGAAGGAGAGATGATCCTTTCTAAAATCCCGAAAGATGCCTACGTCATCCCGATGTGCATCGAAGGAAAGATGATCTCTTCTCCCGCTTTATCGGAAAAGATGACGGAAATCTCCCTTTCCGGGAAAAACCGGATTGTCTTTATCATCGGCAGCTCCTGCGGGCTGTCGGATACGGTAAAGGCAAGGGGTGATTTTAAACTTTCCATCTCGCCGATGACATTTCCCCACCAGCTGGCAAGAGTCATGCTGCTGGAACAGATCTACCGCGGTTTTATGATCGCCGCGGGCAACAAGTACCACAAATAAAGAAATCCCGCTGTATGTAATTGAAGGAGGAAACCAATTTATGACCAGAAACGATCTGCGTAATATTGCCATTGTCGCCCACGTTGACCACGGCAAAACCACGCTGCTCAATGAGATGCTCAAACAGGGCGGCGCTTTCCGTGAAAACCAGGCTGTTGAAGACCGTGTCATGGACTCGGGCGACCTGGAACGTGAAAGAGGCATTACCATCACCTCCAAAAACACCGCTCTTCATTACAAGGGCACCAAAATCAACGTTATCGATACTCCCGGCCATGCCGACTTCGGCGGTGAGGTTGAACGTATCCTCAAGATGGTAGACGGTATCCTGCTGCTGGTCGACGCATTTGAAGGCTGTATGCCTCAGACCCGTTTCGTTCTCCAGAAGGCGATGGAACTGGGTCACAAGATCATCGTCGTCGTCAACAAGATCGACCGTCCGGACGCAAGACTGTATGAAATTGAGGAAGAAGTCCTCGAACTGCTGCTCGACCTGAACGCAACCGAGGAACAGCTGGATTCGCCGGTCGTCTACTGCTCCGGCCGTGACGGTATCGCGTCCTTCTCTCCCGATCATCCCGGCACCGACCTCCAGCCGCTGTTTGACAAGATTATCGAACATATCGACCCGCCTCAGGGTGATGCTGACGGTCCTCTCCAGATGATGGTTTCTTCTATCGACTATAACGATTATGTCGGACGTATTGCCGTCGGCAGAATCACCCGCGGTTCCATCCGCACCGGTCAGGAAGTCACCATCTGCGACTACCACAACCCCGAAACCCGTTACCGCGGAAAGGTCGTCACCCTTTATCAGTTCGACGGCCTGAAACGTGTCCCCTGTGAAACGGCAACTGTCGGCGATATCGTCTGCGTTTCCGGTATTGAAAACATCACCATCGGTGAGACAATGTGTGACCCGTCGATGGTCGAGGCTCTCCCCTTCCAGAAGATCAGCCAGCCGACCGTTGAAATGACCTTCGGCGTCAATACCTCTCCTCTTGCAGGCCGTGAGGGCAAATATGTCACCTCCCGTCAGATTCGTGACCGTCTGCACAAGGAACTGCTCAAAGACGTTTCGCTGCGGGTATCCGATACCGATTCTGCTGATACCTTCCTGGTTGCAGGACGCGGTGAGATGCATCTGTCTATCCTGATTGAGACGATGCGCCGTGAAGGTTATGAATTCCAGGTCAGCAATCCCCATGCGATGTTCAAGGAAATCGACGGCGTCAAATGCGAACCGATTGAACGTCTGGTCATCGACGTTCCGGACACCTGCACCGGTGTTGTCATGGAAAAGATGGGCAACCGCAAGGGTGAGCTTCAGACGATGGTTCCCCAGGGCAGCCGTGTCAAGATGGAATTTTTGATTCCGGCAAGAGGCCTGTTCGGATACAAGAACGAATTCCTGACCGATACCAAGGGTGAAGGCATCATGGCTTCGGTATTCGACAGCTACGCTCCTTACAAGGGTGACATCCCGACCCGTAATACCGGTTCGCTGATCTCCTTTGAGACCGGTACCGCCGTTGTTTACGGCCTGTACAACGCACAGGAACGCGGCCAGCTGTTTATCGGCGCCGGTGTTGACGTATATGAAGGCATGATCGTCGGTCAGTCTCCCAAGGCAGAAGACCTGGTCGTCAATGTCTGCAAGGAAAAACATCTGACCAATACCCGTTCTTCCGGTTCGGATGACGCGCTGAGACTGGTTCCGCCGAAGAACATGAGCCTGGAACAGTGCATCGAGTTTATCGCAGAGGATGAACTGATCGAAGTTACTCCGAAAAACCTGCGGATGCGTAAAGTGATTCTGGACAAGACCCAGCGGATGAAAGCGTGGGCAGCAAAACGCAAATAATCCTCCTACGGAATTGAAGTGCAGGACGCAGAAAACATCATTGTTTTCTGCGTCCTTTTTATATGCAAAAGAAAGGGATGGATGTATGGACAATCTGATTTTCAGCCTCAACTCGACAATGCCATTGTTTCTGGTAATGGTCATCGGGTACCTGCTCAAAAAGAAAGGGATGCTGACAAAGGAGTTTATCTCGGCGGCAGAAAAGTTCAACTTTGATGTGACGCTGCCGGCGCTGCTGATACGCGACTTATCAGAGATTGATATCTACGGGACGTTTGACCTGAAATTCGTCGTCTACTGTGCGCTGGCAACGACCGGATTTTTCGGGCTGACATGGATTGGGGCAAGGATACTGATTAAGGATAAGAAAAGCGTCGGTGCGTTTGTACAGGTCGCGTGCCGTTCAAGCGCTGCGGTGCTTGGGATTGCGCTGATTCAGAATATGTACGGCAGTTCGGGAATGGCGCCGATGATGATTATCGGTGCTGTCCCGCTGTTCAATATCTATTCGGTGCTGGTGCTGACGCTGGAAAACCCGGAAAACAAATCCAAAGGCGCACTCAAAAAGGCACTGAAAAACATTGTCACCAACCCGATTATTATTGGTATCGTCATCGGCAGTGCCATCTCGCTCTGCCGCATCCAGCTGCCGGTAATCGTAGACAAAACGGTCGGCAATATCGCGGCAATGGCAAGTCCGCTGGCGCTGATTGTGGTCGGTGCGTCGTTTGAATTCTCGGGTGCACTCAAGAAAATCGGGCTGAGCATTGCCGGTACGCTGGTCAAGCTGGTGATTATCCCGGCGGTCTTTCTGCCGATTGCATGGGCCTGCGGATTCAGGGATGAAAAGATGGTCGCAATTCTGGTCATGCTGTGCGGTTCGGCGACACCCAGCTGCTATATCATGGCAAAGAATATGGGCGGTGATGCAGAGCTCTCTTCCAGCGTCATTGTACTGACAACGCTTATCTCCGCATTCACGCTGACTTTCTGGGTATGGCTGCTGAGAACGATGGCGCTGATATGAATATCTGTGCATTAATATGCATTAAATCCGGTATACATGAGGTGATATACGCATATTAAGGTGAATTTTGTGTATATTTTTGCTCATTTGCTTTTATATGTACAGAATATTGCAAGTTGATTTGTATATATATACAAAGATTTGAAAATATAGCGGATAAATTCAAAAATACCCTTGATT
Source organism: Candidatus Faecivivens stercoripullorum (assembly GCA_018715285.1). Classification (GTDB taxonomy): domain Bacteria; phylum Bacillota; class Clostridia; order Oscillospirales; family Ruminococcaceae; genus Faecivivens; species Faecivivens stercoripullorum. Next base: position 12,569 of record DVLW01000045.1, read on the forward strand.
TTTCCAGATATAAGTGTATAATAATACCCATAACAAGGAAATACATAACGTCAGGTTTCTGCCTCGGCTGGCTTCTGATAGATTACCGCTGAGCGGACAGAAGCAGAGAAAAGGAGAGTATTATCATGGGCAGCATCAAAAAAGTTATTCTTGCATATTCCGGCGGTCTGGACACTTCCATCATCATCCCGTGGCTGAAGGAAAACTACGATAACCCCGAGGTTATCTGCGTTTCCGGTAACGTCGGCCAGGACGCTGAGCTGGAAGGCCTCGAGGAAAGAGCTAAAAAGACCGGCGCTTCCAAGCTGTACATCGAAGACATCCAGAAAGAGTTTGTTGAAGACTATGTCTTCCCCACCCTCAAAGCTGGCGCTGTTTACGAAAACAAGTACCTGCTGGGCACTTCCTTTGCAAGACCTGTTATCGCAAAACGGATTGTTGAAATCGCAAAGGCTGAAGGCGCTGACGCTATCTGCCACGGCTGCACCGGTAAGGGTAATGACCAGGTCCGTTTTGAGCTGACCATCAAGGCACTGGCTCCGACTATGAAGATCATCGCTCCCTGGAGAGAATGGTCCATCAAGTCCAGAGAAGAAGAAATCGACTACGCTGAGGCACACAATATTCCCCTCAAAATCAACCGGGAAACCAACTACTCCAAGGATATGAACCTGTGGCATCTGTCTCACGAAGGCCTTGATCTGGAAGACCCGGCAAACGAACCGCAGTACAACAAACCCGGTTTCCTTGAACTGGGCGTTTCCCCTGAAATGGCTCCCGACAAGCCCACCTACATCACCCTGCACTTTGAAAAAGGCGTTCCGACCGCTCTGGACGGTGTTGAGATGGACGGCGTTACTCTGATTAAGACGCTGAACAAGATCGGCGGCGAAAATGGTATCGGTCTGGCTGACCTGGTTGAAAACCGTCTGGTCGGTATGAAGTCCAGAGGCGTTTATGAGACTCCCGGCGGAACCATCCTCTACCATGCACATGATGTTCTGGAAACCATCTGCCTGGATAAGGAAACCCAGCACTATAAACAGCAGATCGCCCTCAAGTTCGCAGATCTGGTCTACAATGGACAGTGGTTCACTCCTCTGAGAGAAGCACTCTCCGCATTCGTCGACAAGACCTCCGAAACCGTTACCGGCGATGTCAAGCTCAAACTCTACAAAGGCAACATCATCAATGCCGGCGTTACCTCTCCGTACACCTTGTACGATGAGGAAGTCGCAACCTTCTCGGAAGACCATGTCTACAACCAGAAGGATGCAGGCGGATTCATCAACCTGTTCGGTCTGCCGATTCAGGTTAAGGCAATGCTGGATGAAAAACGCGGCAAATAAACAAATACAGGTTAAGCGGTCAATCTGATTTTCTGCTTCCAAATGAGATAAGGGAGGCGTTTGCGGACGTCTCCCTTACATTATTTTAAGGGTTCTATTCTGGGGTTGTGACCGGAAATGAAATGCCGGTTATAACCCCAAAATGGAAACTACAGAAACGATATTCAACAACAGATAAGGATGGTTTTATGGCTAAAATGTGGGCAGGACGGTTTACAAAGGAAACCGACCAGGGCGTAAACGATTTTAACTCCTCGATCTCTTTTGACGCGCGGATGTACCGCCATGATATCGCCGGTTCGGTTGCGCATGCGACCATGCTGGCGCATCAGGGCATTATCTCTCAGGAGGACGCCGACGCGATTATAAAGGGTCTGGGCAGTATCCGCGAAGATATCGAAAACGGTACCTTGCAGTTTGACCCGCAGGCGGAAGATATCCATATGTTTATCGAAGCCGAACTGACATCCCGTATCGGCGATGCAGGCAAACGGCTCCATACCGCACGCAGCCGTAATGACCAGGTCGCACTGGATATCCGGCTGATGCTGCGGGATGAGGTGGACGAAATCAAAGCGCTGACGGTTACGCTGATTAAGACGCTGTGCGATATGGCACTGGAGAATACCGAGACTATCATGCCGGGATATACCCACCTGCAGCGTGCACAGCCGATTACCTTTGCACAGCACCTGATGGCGTATGCAAGCATGTTTATCCGTGACCTGGGAAGACTGGGCGATCTTAAAAAGCGGATGAACTTCTGTCCGCTGGGAAGCGGCGCGCTGGCTGGCACCACCTACCCGATTGACCGTGAAATGACCGCTTCGCTGCTTGGGTTCACGGCGCCGGTGATGAATACGCTGGACGGCGTATCCGACCGCGATTTCTGCATCGAGCTTGCAAGTGCGATTTCGATGATTATGATGCACCTTTCGAGATTCTCGGAAGAAGTGATTCTCTGGTGCAGCTGGGAATTCAAGTTCATTGAACTGGACGACGCCTTTGCAACCGGCTCCTCTATCATGCCTCAGAAGAAAAACCCGGATGTCGCGGAACTTGTCCGCGGTAAGACTGGAAGGGTTTACGGTGACCTCGTAACGCTGCTGTCGATGATGAAATCGCTGCCGCTTGCATACAACAAGGATATGCAGGAAGACAAGGAAGCAATCTTCGACGCGGTCGATACCGTCAAGCTCTGTCTGTCGACCTTTGAACCGATGCTGCGCACCGCTACCGTTCTGGGCGACAATATGCGCGCCGCTGCTGCAAAAGGCTTTATCAATGCAACCGACTGCGCAGACTATCTGACCAAAAAAGGCGTTCCCTTCCGGGATGCTTACAAGATCACCGGTCAGCTGGTTGGGCTGTGTGTCCAAAAAGGGCTGACACTGGAAACACTGCCGCTGTCGGAATATCAGGCGCTCTCGCCGGTATTTGAAGAGGATGTCTATCAGGCAATCGACCTGACAGCCTGTGCATTCAGCCGCGACTGTATCGGCGGACCGGCTAAGGAACGGGTGGAAGACCAGATTCGCTGGGCGCTTTTCCAGCTTGACCAGCTGGATTAAAAGGAATATACTGAATTTGGTGAATGATAAAGGAAGAAGAGAGTGTATGAAAACCAAGATTTTTATCGATGGCAGTGAGGGTACCACCGGACTGCGGATTCATGAACGGATTTCGGTCCGGGATGATATCGAGCTGCTCACCATCGACCCTGAAAAGCGCAAAGACCCTGAGGAACGCAAAAAGCTGATTAATGCGTCGGATATCACCTTCCTCTGTCTGCCGGATGCAGCTGCTGTCGAAGCGGTCGCAATGGCAGAAGGCAATGTCAGAATTATCGACGCTTCGACCGCTCACCGGACGCTGCCGGGATGGAACTATGGGTTTCCTGAGCTGTCTCCCGCATTCCGGGAAGGCATCAAAAACGGCAGCCGTGTCGCGGTACCCGGATGCCATGCAAGTGGCTTTATCGCTTGTGTCTATCCGCTTATCAAAAGCGGCATGATGGCTGCTGATTATCCGGTATCCGCCTTTTCGCTGACTGGTTACAGCGGCGGCGGCAAAAAGATGATCGCACAGTATGAAAGCGAAGAACGCTCTGTCCTGCTGGACGCTCCGAGAGAATACGCGATGAGCCAGCAGCACAAACATCTCAAAGAGATGAAGGCAATTCCCGGACTGGCAGCTGAACCGCTGTTTACCCCGATTGTTTCGGATTATTATTCCGGGATGGTCGTTTCGGTCCCGCTGTATACCGCGATGCTCAGTGGTAAACCAGGCGTGAAAGATGTCTGGGAACTGTTCAACGGCTACTATACCGACGGACTGGTGCAGACCGCTCCGTTTGGCGCGGAAGCTGAGGACGGCGGATTTATGGCAGGCAACAAGTTGTCCGGCTGGGATGGAATGAAAATCTATGTCACCGGCAATGACGACCGTGTGATGGTCAACGCGGTGTTTGACAACCTCGGAAAAGGCGCGTCGGGTGCCGCAATCCAGTGCTTCAATATCATGACCGGTGCACCGGAAGGATACGGACTGAATCTGTAATCAGTTTTTTTAAGGCTTGAAATAAAGGAGTTAGGAACATGTTGGTTCAATTTGAAGGATATTCGTTTGTCGATGGCGGCGTTGTCGCTGCAAAAGGTTTTCAGGCTGGCGGCCTCCACTGCGGCATCCGTAAAAATAAAACAAAAAAAGACCTCTCGCTGCTGGTTGCCGACGGACCGGTCCCGACCGCTGCTGTCTATACCCAGAATAAGGTAAAAGGCGCACCGATTGCCGTCACCAAAGCACACATCGCAGATGGATACGCACAGGCGATTATCGTCAACTCGGGTATCGCCAATACCTGCAATGCCGACGGCATCGAAAAGGCTGAAGGCATGGCAATAATTGCAGCAAAACAGCTGGGAATCAAACCGGAAGACGTCGTTGTCGGCTCGACCGGTGTTATCGGCCAGCCGCTGCCGCTCGAACCGATTCAGAACAGCATTGCTGATCTGGTCGGTGAACTCTCTGACAGCATTGAAGGCGGTCTGCACTTTGAAGAAGGCATTATGACCACCGACACCCAGCCCAAACAGGTAGCAGTTGAATTTGACCTTGCCGGTAAAAAGTGCAGAATCGGCGGCTGTGCAAAAGGTTCGGGCATGATTCATCCGAATATGGCAACAATGCTCTGCTTCCTGACGACTGATGCTGCTATCACTCCTGAACTGCTTCAGGCAGCACTCTCCAAGGTTGTAAATGATACCTTCAATATGGTCAGCGTCGACGGCGATACCTCCACCAACGACACCTGCTGCATCATGGCTTCGGGCGTTGCAGGCAATAAGGTAATCGACCGGCAGAATGAAGACTTCTCTCAGTTTGTCAATGCGCTGTATGTGGTACTGATGAACCTGTCGAGAATGATTGCGGCTGATGGCGAAGGTGCAACCCGTCTGGTCGAGTGCACCGTCTCCGGCGCACGGAACAAGGAACAGGCAAGAGTCATCGCAAAATCGGTTATCTGCTCCTCTCTGATGAAAACCGCTATCTTCGGTGCCGATGCCAACTGGGGCCGCGCACTGTGTGCAATCGGTTATGCACCGGTCGATGTTGACGTCGATAAAATTGATATGGCCTTTGCTTCGTCAGCAGGTGTTTTGCCGGTATGTGAAGCAGGCGCAGGAATCCCCTTCTCGGAAGAGATTGCAAAGGAAATCCTCTCTCAGCCGGAAGTCAAGCTGCTGATCGATCTGAATGACGGCGAAGAACAGGCAATTGCATGGGGCTGTGACCTCACTTATGATTACGTCCGGATTAACGGCGACTACCGCACCTGATTTGCAGAAAGGAATGGATGAAACCAATGGAAAAGATATCCAATGTCGTTAAGGCACAGGTGCTCAACCAGGCGCTCCCCTATATTCAGAAATACCATGATAAAATTGTTGTCGTCAAATACGGCGGCAACGCAATGACCAGCCAGGAACTGAAAGATGCGGTCATGAGCGACATCGTTCTGCTGGGACTGGTCGGCATTAAAGTCGTACTGGTTCACGGCGGCGGCCCGGAAATCAGTGAGATGCTCAAAAAAGTCGGAATTGAAAGCAAGTTTGTCGGCGGTCTGCGCTATACCGATGCAGATACCGCTGAAATCGTTCGGATGGTACTGGCTGGTAAAGTCAACAAATCGCTGGTTTCTTCCTTGCAGCATCACGGCGGCAGTGCACTCGGACTTTGCGGTTCTGACGGCCAGATGCTCAAGGTCAAAAAACTGGAAGCCCAGGAAGATCTCGGCTTTGTAGGCGAAATCACCGGCGTTAACGTCAAACCGATTACCGATGCGCTCGACTGCGGATTTATCCCAGTCATCGCAACGGTTGCAACCGACTCGGAAGGTCAGGTATACAATATCAACGCCGATACGGCCGCTGCACAGATTGCAGCAGCACTGGGCGCAGAAAACCTGATTCTGATGACCGATATCAAAGGACTTTTACGGGATAAAAACGATGAATCCACCCTGATTCCGCATGTCAATGTATCGGAGGTTCCCTTCCTGATTAAGCAGGGAATCATCTCCGGCGGCATGATTCCGAAGATTGAATGCTGTGTCGAGGCAGTCCGGCGCGGTGTTACCAAGACCTGCATCATCGACGGACGGATTCCCCATTCAATCCTGATCGAAATCCTGTCCAATGAAGGCGTTGGAACACTGTTCAACTGATGGACAGACGGAAAGGAATGAGTATCATGACTTTTGAAGAAATCAAGGCGCTGGACCATGCGCGGATTATGAATACATATGGACGCAGTGACCTCTGCGCTGTAAAGGCAAGCGGCAGCCACTGCACCGATATCAATGGCAAAGAATACATCGATTTTACAACCGGTATCGGTGTCAATGCGCTGGGCTTCTGCGACCCGGCCTGGGTAAAGGCAGTTTCCGACCAGGCAGCGACTTTGCAGCATATTTCCAACCTGTATTATACGATGCCTGATGTGCAGCTGGCAGATACCCTGTGCAGCCGTACCGGGTACGCAAAGGTATTCTTCGGCAACTCGGGCGCTGAAGCAAATGAAGGCGCCATCAAGGTTGCCAGAAAGTACAGTTTTGACAAGTATGGTTCCGGACGCGACAAGATTGTCACGCTGGTCAACTCTTTCCATGGGCGGACTGTTACGACACTGGCTGCAACCGGTCAGGATGTCTTTCACAACTTCTTCTTCCCCTTTACCGAAGGCTTTGTATATGCAGAGGCAAACTCGCTTGAAGCGCTGGAAAAAGCCTGTGACGATACCGTATGCGCGGTTATGGTGGAGTTTGTACAGGGTGAAGGCGGCGTTGTACCGCTGGATAAAGAGTATGTTCAGGCAGTCGCAAAATTCTGCGCGGAACATGACCTGCTGCTGATTGCCGACGAGGTACAGACCGGTATCGGCAGAACCGGTACGCTGCTGGCTTCTGAACAGTTCGGGGTGCATCCGGATATTACGACACTGGCAAAAGGTCTTGGCGGCGGTCTGCCGATTGGCGCTGTCATGGTCAATGAGAAACTGGAATCGGTTATGGGCGCTTCCAGCCACGGCTCGACTTTCGGCGGTAACCCGGTGGTATGTGCCGGTGCAAACGTGGTCTTAAACAAACTGGATGATACGCTGCTGGCGGATGTCTGCCGCAAGGGTGAGAAGATTCGCAATGCACTGATGACCTGCAAAGAGGTCGAATCGGTGACCGGTCTGGGTATGATGATCGGTATCCAGCTCAAAACCAAAACCGCTGCGGCTGTCAGAGAAGCATGTATGCAGGCCGGACTGCTGGTACTGACCGCAAAAACCAAAATCCGTCTGCTTCCTCCGCTCACCATCAGCGATGAAGATCTGGATAAAGGACTGTCAATCCTGTGCAGCGTAATTGATGCGTAAGAGTGCTGAGAAGTACTTGACGCATAAATAAAAAAATGCTATAATATTATTTTCCAATGGGTTTTCAGGTACCGCCCGGTTTGCGCAATGGACGGCGCCTTTAAATTAAAGTGTATGAAAGGATGCGTTATCATGACCAAACATCTTCTGAAAATGGCTGATCTGAATCAGGAAGAAATCATCGATATCCTCAACCTCGCCGATCAGCTCAAATATGACCAGAAGCATGGTATTCCCCATCATCTGCTGGAGGGCAAAACCCTCGGTATGATCTTCCAGAAAGCCTCCACCCGTACCCGCGTTTCGTTCGAGACCGGTATGTACCAGCTGGGCGGCCTCGCACAGTTCCTCTCCTCCCGTGACCTGCAGATCGGCCGCGGCGAACCGGTTCAGGATACTGCCCGCGTACTCTCCCGTTACCTCAACGGTATTATGATCCGTACCTTTGAACAGAAGGAAGTCGAAGATCTGGCTGGTTTCGGCTGCATCCCGATTATCAACGGCCTGACCGACTATGCACATCCCTGCCAGGTTCTGGCTGACCTGATGACCATCCGTGAATATAAGGGTGCATTCGACGGCCTGAATTTCTGCTACATCGGCGACGGCAACAATATGGCAAACTCGCTGATCGTCGGCGCACTGACTGTTGGTATGAAAGTCTCGGTTGCGTGCCCGGAAGGTTATCATCCGCATCCTGACGTCATGGCATTTGCTGAGAAGTACGGAAGCAACTTCCGCATCAGCGACAATGTCGAAGAGATGGCAGCCAATGCAGACGTTCTCGAAACCGACGTCTGGGCTTCGATGGGTCAGGAAGGCGAAGCAGTCGAAAGACGCAAGGCTTTTGCAGGCTTCCAGATCAATGACAAGGTACTCTCTGCTGCACGTCCCGGCGCAATGGTTCTCCACTGCCTGCCTGCACACCGTGAGGAAGAAATCACCACTAAGGTGTTTGAAGCTCATGCAAACGAAATTTTCGACGAAGCAGAAAACCGTCTGCATGCTCAGAAAGCAGTTCTGGTCAAGCTGATGGGCCCGGAAGAAGTATAAGCGCGGAGCCCGCGCAGCCTTAATCGCGATGATCGCCCGCGTTCCGACGGGCTCGTTTGCGGTAATAACAACCTGAATCAACGCGCCGGATAGAAGGTGCTGTTTGGTTCTGTATATTTAACCGATTACCGGCGTTGGAATGAATAAATCCAACGCCGGTTTGTTGTGCAAAAATACGAAATATCCGTCTTTATGTGGTTTGCTCTTGCGTAAATACATAGAATGCTATATAATAAATATGAGTAAATCTGTCGAAAGAAGGAATGTGAATTGGAAAAGAAAAACAAACTGATTAACGATTTTACAGCCGGAAGTATCCCCAAAAAGATGCTGCTGTTTGCGGTACCGTTTATGGTATCCAATCTGATGCAGGTCCTCTACTCTCTGGTTGATATGATCGTTGTCGGACAGTTTGTCGGTTCTTACGGACTTTCCGCAGTGTCGGTCGCCAGCCAGATTTTTACCTTTATGACGATGGTCTGCCTGGGATTCTCCAACGGTGGACAGGTACTGATCGCCCAGCTGATCGGCGCTGGAAGGCGTGAAAAACTCAACAGTGCAATCGGTTCGCTGTTCTCGATGGTCTTGATTATGGGCGTCGCAATCACTGTTATCGGCCTGGTATTCGGAAAGGGCGTACTGACGCTGATGAATACGCCGTCTGAATCGTTTGCGATGGCGGAAGATTATGTACTGGTTTGCAGCATCGGCGTCATCTTTACATATGGGTATAATATGGTATCCGCTGTACTGCGCGGTATGGGCGATTCACGGCATCCGTTCATCTTTGTCATGATCGCATCGATTATCAACGTGGTACTCGACCTGTTGTTTGTTGGTGTGTTTAAATGGTCGGTCGCAGGTGCCGCGCTGGCAACCATTCTGGGACAGGCGTTCTCGTTTATCTACGCGATTATCTACCTCTACCGCAACCGGGAGAGCTTTGGCTTCGATTTCCGTCCGGCCAGCTTTAAAATCGACGGCGATATGGCACGCCAGCTGACCAGAATGGGCATTCCGTTTGCTGTACAGTCGGCAGCGATCAACATCTCGATGATGTTTGTCAATTCGCTGGTCAATACGGTCGGCGTATACGCTTCGGCGGTATTTGGCGCCGGCATCAAGGTCGACGATATCGTCAACAAGATCACACAGGGCATTTCGTTTGCCGTATCGTCGATGACCGGTCAGAATATCGCTGCCGGAAAAACCAAACGGGTGGAAAAGACGCTTTGGACCAGCATCATCCTCTGCGGCGGATGCTACCTTATCTTTACCATTCTGCTGCTGACCTGCTCGGACGCAATTTTCAGCCTGTTTACCACCGACCCGGAAGTCATCGAACTGGCACCGGTATTTGTTTCGGCCATCGTCTGGAGCTTCCCGGCAATGGCAATTATGAAGGGTACCAACGGTCTGATTCAGGGTATCGGAAACGCAAAACTCAGCCTGATTTTCGGACTGCTGGACGCGGTCGTGCTGCGGATTGGGTTAAGCTGGCTGCTCGGTCTGGAAATGGGACTGGGACTGTTTGGCTTCTTCCTTGGTTACGGGCTGGCGGCATATGGTACGGCAATTCCCGGACTGATTTATTTTATCTCCGGTAAATGGAAAAAGTATAATATCGTCGAGCACGCAAAAAGCTGATTTTGGCTGCCAGACGCACAAAGGCTCATCCAGGGTAATTCTGGATGAGCCTTTGTTACTATCTTATTGCGTTATGCCGGAAATTTCACACAGACGCGCGTATTCACCATTTTGCGCCATCAGCTGTGCATGACTGCCCGACTCGACAATCGATTTCCCACCAAGCAGATAAATCCGGTCGACATTGCGAATGGTCGACAGCCGGTGCGCAATGATAATCGTCGTTCTGCCCTGCATCAGCTTTTCCAGTGAACGCTGTACCAGCAGCTCACTTTCATAGTCGAGTGCGCTGGTCGCCTCGTCCAGAATCAGAATCTTCGGATTCTTTAAAAACAGCCGCGCAATACTGATCCGCTGACGCTGTCCGCCCGACAGGGTGATTCCCTTGGTGCCGACTATCGTATCATATCCCTGCGGCAATGTCCGGATATACCCGTCAATTCCTGCCTGAACCGCTGCCTGCCGGATTTCCTCGTCAGACGCGCCGGGACGGCCGAAACGGATATTGTCGCGAACCGTGCCGTTAAAGATGGTGACCTCCTGCTGGACAAGCCCGATGTTCTCCCGAAGGGTACGGTTAGACAACTGCCGCAGGTCTGCCCCATCCAGCGTAATCTTTCCACCGGTCACGTCATAAAACCGGGCCGCCAGCATACTGACGGTTGTCTTGCCGATGCCCGATGCGCCGGCAAATGCAACCGATTCCCCACTGGCAACTGAAAACGTGAGGTGTTCCAGTACATTCTCCTCTGCGTCCGGATAATGAAAGCTGACATCTTCAAAACAGATTTCACCACGTGCCTCCGGCAGTGTGACCGGATTTTCCGGTTCATTGACCAGAGGCGTGACCTCCATCATCTCCATATACCGGATAAACCCGGACTTACCCTCTTCAAACAGCCGCATAAAGTTGAGCATCGTCTGAATCGGTTCGGCCAGTGTCCCGACATACAATAAAAACGTCACCAGAACCGGTATTTCCATCTTACCCAGTCCGATCATCAAACCGCCTGCGCAGATGGTCAGCATGGTCAGAATCTGCGGAAAACTGCCCATCACCTCATAAAAAATCGCTTCAATCTTATAAAACCGGCACTGGCTGTCTGTGTACCGATGGTTGTACACGTGAAAACGTCCGGCTTCCTCCCTTTCAGCACCAAAAGCCTTAACCGTCCGAATACCGGACAATACGTCCTCCAGATGACTGTTCATATGTGCGCGGTCAGCCTTTGAACGCAGCAGCGCCCGCTCCATCCGCCGGTCATTGATGACTGAAATGACGGCAAGCACCGGCAGCAGTGCAAACAGCAATACCGTCAGCCGCCAGTCGATGGCCATCAGGATGACAAACGCGCCGCCGAACTTGATGACGGTCATCAACAAATCCTCCGGACCATGGTGGAAAAGTTCGGTCATGCCCGAAAGGTCATTCGATAGGACGGTCATCAGCTGGCCTACATCATGCTTTGCGTGAAAATGGAACGACAGCTTTTCATAATGGGCGAAAAGTTCATCCCGCATTGTCTCTTCCATCTTCGCGCCCATTGCGTGGCCGAAGTAGGCATAAATCATATTGCTGACCATCCGCAGTACGGTCAGTCCTGCCAGCAGCAGGATACACCACACCAGTCTGCGAACCGTCTCCCCCCATCCTTCCATCACCAGCCCGGTAATTTTTCCGGACAGGAGCGGAAAGAGCAGAACCGAAATGGCGCTCAACGCTGCAAAGGACATATCCATCGCAAAAATACGGCGATGGGGTTTATAATAGGAAAGAAATTTTTTCAGACGTTTTCTGGTAAATTTAGTATGCATAAAAATCCTCCACTGATTGGGAGGGTTAATCAGCTTTTACCCTCCCGTCAAATTTGTCGATGATTTTGATGCTTCTTTTCATGATAAAATCCTCCTGTACTCATATTTCCGTCGGATAACGGAGGACGGATACCCCATCTATTCAAACGGCGTTTTTACCGCCGCAGAAAGCGTGTTCAAAATAAATCTCAGAGTTTTTGCAGCACCGATTCTCCAATGCAGCCATCCGGCAGTTTAACGCCAAAATTATCCGCAATCGTCGCGCCGATTATTCCAAAGCTATCCCCATCCATCCGGCCGCTTTCCATCGACTCGGACCAGCAGATCAGCGGAACATATTCCCTTGTATGATCGGTACCGGGTGCGGTCGGGTCGTTGCCATGGTCGGCGGTAATCATCAGGAGATCATCCGGCCGCATTACCTTGAGCAGTGCCCCAAGTCCTTTATCAAACGCCTCGATTTCCCGTGCATAGCCGTCCGGGTTGCGCCGGTGTCCCCACTTGGCGTCAAAATCCACCAGATTGACAAAACACAGTCCGTGAAAATTTTCGCCCGCCAGTTCCACCGTCTGCTGCATTCCTTCGACCGAGCTGTCCGAATGCAGCCATCTGGTCAGCCCCTGTCCGGAAAAGATATCGTGAATCTTGCCGACTCCGATGACATCCAGCCCGTTCTCTGAAAGGGCGTCCAGCACCGTTTTCTGCGGCGGACTGACGGCATAGTCACGGCGGTTAGCAGTGCGCTGGTATACACCGGGCGACGTTTCGATATAGGGACGTGCAATGACCCGTCCCACCTTCCATTCGTCTTTCATCGTCAGCTCCCGGGCAATCTCACAGCAGCGGTAGAGGTTGTCAAGGTCAAAGGTCTGTTCATTGCCGCAGATTTGCAGCACCGAATCGGCAGAGGTATAGACGATCATGCAGTTATCTTTTTCCTCAGCTGCCAGCTCGTTTAAAATCTCGGTGCCACTGGCGCTTTTATTGCCGATTACCCGGCGTCCGCACCGTTTTTCCAGCTCATCAATCAGTTCTTTCGGGAATCCGGTATCGGTAAAGGTCTGAAACGGCTTTTTGGTTTCAATCCCCATCATCTCCCAGTGGCCGGCCATTGTATCCTTGGCACGGCTCCGCTCGGACAGTTTCATCAGAAAACCTTCCGGTTTCCGGGAATGATCCACTCCTTCAACCGGGTGCAGATGGTAGATGCCCAGTCTTTCGAGGTTCGGGATATCCAGTGGTCCTGCTTTTTCGCAGATATGCCCAAAGGTATCGACCGCTCCGTCCCCAAAATCCGCCGCGTCTGGCATCGCACCGATTCCCAGCGAGTCCAGCACAATCAGAAATATTCTCCGGTAGTGATTCTTCATATCGTTTCTGCCTCCATTCGGGATTGCCGGATCTTCTCCAACAGGCGAGCTTTTGTCTTTTCATCCGCAAAGCTCACCCTGACGGCATTTTCGGTCATCTGCCAGAGCTGCGCATCGGTCACGCCCCATTCTTTCTGAACAAAGGCATACTCATCGGCCAGCGTGCAGCCGCTGACGGTACGGTTATCGGTATTGATGGTCACTGGAATACCTGCCTGCAAAAATTCGATCAGCGGGTATTCCGCTTCAGAAGCGACCGCACGGGTTTGCAGGTTACTGTGCGGGCAAAGCTCAACCCCGATCTCCCGTTCCCTGCAAAGTGCCTGCAATGCAGCATCACCGCGCATCGCGATACCATGCCCGATGCGTCTTGCACCGGCGGCGATTGAATCGCGGATATTCTGTACGCTGCCACATTCACCGGCATGAAGGGTGAAAGGCATTCCCATCGCTTTGACCTGCTGAAACAGTCCCATAAAGCCGCTCATCGGATACGCTGCTTCATCTCCGGCAAGGTCAGCCGCACAGACGCCTTTCCCGAGAAAATCCGCTGCTGCACGCAGCATCGCAAGGTTTTCTTCTTCCGGCAGATGGCGCATAGCGCAGACAATCACGCCGTATTCAACCCCATACTCTTTTTTCCCCTGTTCCAGTCCGTCCAGAACAGCCTGAATTACCTCAGCATCAGACAGTCCGCGTTCACGTGAAAACTGCGGTGCAAACCGCACTTCGGCATAACATACGTTCTCAGCGGCACAGCTGCGGATAAAGTCATACCCGGCCAGCCGCAATCCTTCTACAGTCTGCATACAGGAAAGCGGCAGAGAAAATTTTTCCAGATACTCCGCCAGATTCCGGCAATCGGGTGCAACCATCAGTTCTGCGTCGGGAACCACCCGGCCGAGCAGGCTGCGAATCAATCCCGGTGATAGCGAGCCATCAAGATGGCAGTGCAATTCCACTTTGGGCATCTGTTTGAGCTGATAATCCTGCATGATTTTTCCTCCAGACAATACATTCAATTATGGATATTATATCATGTCCGACAGCCAGTTTCAATTATTTTGTGAATGATACTGATTGTCACACCTGGCAAGACCTGATATACTGATATAAATCATTTTCCATATTTAATAGAAAGGAAATTCGCATGATAGAAAGCAGACGACTTATTTTGCGGGATTGGAATCAACAGGACATCCCATCCCTTGTCGATGGATTAAACGATCTTGAGGTATCCAAATGGCTTGCTATGGTT
>DVLW01000046.1 GCA_018715285.1 Candidatus Faecivivens stercoripullorum
GGCGGAATGAATCCGGTCGCGCTTGATCTGGTAGTGACCAAGATTCGCGACCGTCTTTCACAGCACTGACAGAAAGGAACCTGACCAAAATGAACAAAGTAGCGATTGAAGATTTTGCAAATGTCCGGAAACTTGGCAGCCTGACCCTGTCGCCTTCCGGAAAAAAGGCGGCTTTTACCGTAACCATCGGAAGCGTCCCGGATAATAATTATCGTACCGATATCTGGGTTTATGACCAGGAACATAAGCCCGCATTGTTCCGGCTGACAGCTGGTGAGGATGGAAAAGCGCCGTGCTTTTTGGATGAAGATACCGTTTTGTTTCCGGCTGACCGTCACGGCCGCCATAAGCCGGAAAATGGGGTTCAGTATACCGTTTATAACCGGATTGCATTGGGTGGCGGTGAAGCAGAAGAATGGCTTGTGCTTCCTTTTGCAGGGTCTAACCTTACACCTGTTTTTGATGGGAAGTTTCTGGTCAGCGGACTGCGTGATCTGTCGATTCCCGACCTGAGCGGGCTTTCGGGTGAGGAAAAGGCCGAAGCGGTCAAAAAGCTGGAAGAAGAAAAGGATTACGAGGTATTTGATGAACTGCCTTTCTGGTTTAACGGAAGAGGTGTCATCAATAAAAAACGCCGTGGCCTGTACCTTGTCAGCCCGGAGACTGGTGAAAACAAACTGCTGACTGAGGAATACTTTGATCTGCACGGATTTTCGGTGAACCAGCAAAAGGATAAGGCTGTTTTCTGGGGAATTGAATTTACAACCCTCAATAAACAGAAATCCCGGATGTTTATCTGCGACCTCAAATCCGGAGAAAAGACCGAAGTACAGCTGGGCGGCAGATACCGCGTGGACGATGCAGTATTTACCGGCGAGCAGATTGTCTTTACCGCGGCGACCGGCGAAAAATACGGCAGCAGTGAAAATCCTGCTTTTTATCTCTGCCAGATGGACGGCAGTTTCACTCTGCTTGCTTCTCCTGATCCCAGCCTTGGTGCAGTCGGAAGTGACATTGCCGGCGGCGGTGACAGCTTTGGCGGAGATGAAAAGGGCGTTTATTTTGTCCAGACAATCGGTTATCACTCGGTTTACCGCCGTCTGGGTCTGGATGGTGAAATCGAGACGCTGGTTAAGGAGCCTGGCATCATCAGCTGTGCACAGGGAACTGGTCCTGTTTACCTGATCGGCATGGAAAAGGACGCTCCGCAGGAATTTTACCGGTATGAGAATGGCAAGCTGGAAAAACTGTCCTGCTTTAATGCCGAGTACCTTGCGACCCATGAGATCGCGCATACCGAGCATTTCACCTTTACCGACTCGGATGGTGTGGAGATTGACGGCTGGGTGCTTTACCCGGCAGATTTTGACGCAAACCGTAAATATCCGGGTATTCTGGATGTACACGGCGGTCCTCAGACAGCTTACGGTGAAGGGTTCTTCCATGAGATGCAGTACTGGGCAGGACTTGGCTACATTGTCTTTTTCTGCAACCCGCGCGGTTCTTCCGGTAAGGGCGGCGGTTTTGCCGATATTTACGGGGATAACTACGGCGTACGGGATTATAATGACCTGATGGAATTTACCGATCAGGTACTTGCCCGTGTTCCTCAGATTGACCCGGCCCGTATCGGCATGACCGGCGGCAGCTATGGTGGATTTATGGCAAACTGGATTATCGGACATACCGACCGTTTTGCAGCTGTTGCTTCCCAGCGCAGTATCGCAAACTATATCAGTAAGTGCCTGACCACCGATATCGGTTATTATCATAACCTTTCCGCGATTCAGGCAGACCCCTGGTCCAGTCCCGAAAAGATGTGGGCGCATTCACCGCTTGCTTACGCCAACCGTGCCAAGACACCGACTCTGTTTATCCAGTCGGACGAGGATTATCGCTGCTGGATGGGAGACGCAGTGCAGATGCTTCAGGCACTGCTGATGCATGGCGTACCGGCGCGGATGTGCCTGTTCCATGGCGAAAACCACGAGCTTTCCCGTTCCGGCAAGCCGAAACATCGTGTCCGCCGGTTGCGTGAGATTACCCAATGGTTTGACCAGTATCTGAAACGGTGCGAATAATACCTGAAACCCGGCATCTGCGGACTGTAGTTGAGGAAAAAGGGATTCCCGGCCATTTTACCCAATGGGAAGATTATTCCCGGCGGTACCTGCGTTTTCAGGCAGGTGAACAGATTTTGACGGCGGGTAAAGAGACGCCGGGATTCTATTTCCTTTTGCAGGGCAGTATACGGGTATATGCATTGGGAGCAGACGGGCGTGTCCGTCTTTTGACACTCTGCCGGGAAGATGATGAAGTACTGCTGGGAGATGTCGAGTATCTGACCGGAAGTTATTCACCAAACCATGTGGAAGCGGTGGAAGAATCGGTTCTGCTGCTGGTGCCGTATGACCGGGAGCGGATGGAGACGGATATTGCGCTGTATAAGTATATCTCAGTTATGTTGCTGAAAAAGATGGAGCAGGCGTCTGAAAATGCGACACATATGATTTTTCAGCCGTTGCCGCGCCGTCTGGCAGGTTATCTGCTGACGACTTCGGATAATGGGATATTCACCGGACGGTATACCGACGCCGCCAATTACCTTGGATGCAGTTACCGGCAGCTGATGCGGCTGATCTCGCAGTTTTACCGGGATGGTGTTCTGCTCCGTGAGAATGGATGCATCCGGATTCTGCGTCCCGAGCGGCTGGAAGAGTTGGCCGGAGGTGCGGAGCTGGCGCATGAATAGATATTGTTTCATCGGTTCTTTGTGAAAACAGGCAGATAAAAAGGCGTGCTGCAAATTGAAATTGCGGCACGCCTTTTAAACTAACTTTATTTATGATGATGTATCCATTTCCCGGATAAAATCATATCTGCCTGCGAGAATGTAATAGATTCCGCCTTCTGTCTGCTGTTGATAAAGATGGTATCGTTCCAGCTGCTGATACACTGCTGACATCCGCTCACGATAATTGAGCATATCATGTTGATTATCCGGCTCGTAATTATAATTGCCATGCAAAAGAAATCCATCTTTGCGGTTCTGAAAGACCTTTTCAATCATTTCCTGTTTTTTCTCCGGCCGGTCTATTTCGTAAAAACCAAAGAGTTCTGCTCCAACGCAGTTATCAAAGTAAATGACCTCAAAATCGATGGATGCAACGTTCCGGAAAAGGATTTTTGATTTTTTCAGCTTTCCGTCTCCGTCGTAGT
>DVLW01000047.1 GCA_018715285.1 Candidatus Faecivivens stercoripullorum
CCAACAGCACCTTAATATCTTCCTGAAACTGTACCCACTGTGCCCGAAGCGTCTCTTTCATGTCGGTATATTCGCTGAAAAAGACGGCGGCGTCCTGAAAATAGTCCAGCAGAGTACAAAAGCGCCCAGTCAGCGGAAAATACTTGTCATAGCTGTCCAGTTCCAATCCGGATGTAATCCGGTCAAGGTCTTTTTGCAGGATATTTTTAGCAGCTTCTGTTGATTTACGGCTGCCAAGGCTGTCGATCAGCTCTTTCAGCTTACTCTCCAGTTCACCGTCTTCAAACAATACCTCGCGTGCCGGAGAAATCGACAATGTATCTAACGAATCTGTACGCCGCTGGGAATCCAGTTCAAAATAAGAGATGGTATCCACATCATCTCCCCAGAATTCAATACGAACCGGGTTGGATTCCTTGGGCGGAAAGATATCCAGAATACCGCCGCGGACAGAAAACTGACAGACACCGTCCACCTGATCGCGTCGGATATAACCGCTTGCAATCAACCGGGCAACCAGCTGTTCCATCGTCATCTGTTCACCCTTATCCGGGTCAACACTCACTTGAAAAGTACCCTTTTTCAACTGTTCAGGAGCGATTGTCCTTGAACCGGCCGCCTGTGCAGAGGCAACCACAATTCTGACTTCTCCGGCCTGAATCCGGGACAAAACACCCAACCGCTGCTGTTCATATTCACCCGATATCGTTTCCATCTGCCGGTAGCAAAAGTCACGGGAAGGGAACAGGCAAGCCAGTTCCTTACCGTTTCCGGCCATCGCATTGATATCCGCTGTCAGGCGGGCTGCCGCCAGATCATCCTGACACAGCAGCAGAATCGGACAGTCCAGATCTTCCGATGCAGCATAAAGAAAATGGGCTTTATGGATAGCTGACAGGCCAACGCAAAGCAGAGGCGTATTATGCAGCCGGATATTCTGTATCATCCGTCCATAGCTTTCCAGACTGTGCGCTACAGCAGTAAATAGCTTCAAATCAGATTTCCTCTCCTTTCAACCGTTTATCCAGACAAACCACCGGTATCTCAGCCGTTATAACGGCTCATTGCGGCCTCAAACTCGCCGCGAATTATCATTTCCACTGCGCCAAGGCATTTTTTAGCCGCTTCACTGATCTTTTTCATCTCGTCTTCAGTATAAGCCGACAGTACCCAGTCAGCGAGATTATAGTCAGGATGCGGCTTCGCGCCGACACCAACCTTGATTCGCGGGAACCCGTCTGTCTGAAGATAATCGATGATATTGCGGATACCATTATGTCCGCCGTGACTGCCTTTACGGCGCAGACGAAGCCGTCCGACATCCAGCGAAATATCATCAAAAATGACAATAATCTGTTCAGGCGGTATTTTATAAAAGGAAGCCGCCTTTTCCACCGATGTTCCCGACAGATTCATATATGTCTGCGGCTTCATCAGCAACACCCGTTGTCCGGCAATCGTTGCATCGGCAGTCATTGCGTCGAATTTACTGCGGATAATCGGTGTATTCAGTTCCTTTGCAATCTCATCCAAACAGATAAACCCGGTATTATGCCGGGTTCTGTCGTATTTTTTATCAGGATTCCCCAAACCTACCACCAGCCATGATGGCGGAGAAGGCTGCGGACGCTGCTGCCGCATCGCATCCAGACGGGCAAACGCATCAAAAACAGACATGACAAATGTCTTTTTCAGGACGGGTCGTCTCTATTCGACCAAATCCTGAAAAAATCTCCTTTTTTCAGTTTAAGATAAGCCGTCCGCACCAGTTTGCAGGGCAGCTTATCGGTATAAAATATTGTATCATAATCCAAAAGGCGAATCAAGCGCAATCCTGCAAACTTCTCAGGGCAATTTTATCAGCTGTCTTCCTCCATTACCGTTTCTTCAGTAACCGTCATTCCCAGCATACCAGCCACTGCGTCGGCAATTTCCGCAAACACCGGTGCAGCCGAAGTATTACCAAACCCTTCATTTTCCGCCAGAACTGTCACCACATACTGTGGCTCATCCGCCGGGAAAAAGCCGGTAAACCATCCCTGTTCCAGTTCATTTCCGTCCTCATCATATTGTCCTGTCTGTGCGGTAGCGGTTTTACCGCCAGCGGTCACCAGCTCAGGTTTGGCACCGGAAGAATCATCTGACATAACCGCATAAGCAAGCATGACTTTCAGCTGCGCCGCAATTTCTGATGAAATCGCCTGCCTGCTTACCGGCAAAGCAGAGGATTGCAGCGTCTTTCCATCATCTGTTGTGCCCAGTACCAGCGTCGGAGAAACCAGCTTTCCGCCATTCACGACTGCGGCTGTCATCCGTGCAATCTGTACCGGTGAGGCGGTCAGTTCACCCTGACCGAAACTGAAATTGGCTACTGCGGCAGGCGCCTGCAAGCTGTCAGCTGATGGCAATGTCCCACCACTGGCGGTAATATCGCCATACAGCATCATTGTTTCCCCGAACCCGAGATTTTCAGCGGTTTTGAGCAGCGCTTCACCGCCCGTTTCCTGTCCCAATCCGATAAACCAGGGGTTGCAGGATTCCCGCATCGCGTCGAACATATCCAGTTCACCATGACCTGAACGCAGATGACACCGAAAAACCTGACCGTAAACATCCACCGCACCTTCACAGGTATATTCTCTTGTCAGGCAGTATTCCCGTCCAAGACTCTGCATAGCGGCTGCGGCTGTCACAATCTTAAAAGTCGAACCAACGCTGTACCCAAGCAGTGCACGATTCAGCATCGGCTTATTTTCCTGATCGTTTACCGCCTCGCCGAGATTTGATGGGGAATAGGCCGGAAAACTGGCCATGGCCCGAATCTGCCCATTATAGGGGTCCATTACAACGATGGCGCCTTTATCCAGCATCTGACTGCCAATCGATTCGACAATTTGCTGGATACGGCCATCCAGCGTCAATACCACACCGGCATTTTCAGCACCTTCAATCCTGATCTCCGGTTCCACTCCCGCAATTGTCTGCTGCAAAGCATTGAGCATACCGGTTACCTGAATTTTTTTGCCGGAATCCGCCAGAAAACTGTCATATTCCTTTTCAATTCCGGTGACTCCACTGCCGTTATAATCCAGATAGCCAATCAGATGAACCGCTGTCTGATTTTCTGTATACCGCTCCGGTACAGAAAAACTATAGACCATTTCCGCATCGACAGCTTCTGTTGTCTCGGTGAC
>DVLW01000048.1 GCA_018715285.1 Candidatus Faecivivens stercoripullorum
TGACAAAATTTTCCGTTTGATTTCTCTGCATAGCAGAACAGATACCGGATACAATACTGCTGTCGGCAACACGACGCCGGCAAAAACAAAGAGTAACCATCGGGACGAAATATAACGGGCGGCAAAAAAATTTCTCATGCCTTTTCGGCAAAACCAGTTCCCCTGAAGAAGTTTCCCGCCGCCCCGTCCCACGGGAACCACAATTTAATCAAATGGTTCCCCTATACCCTCGTTAGAAAGGAAAATGATTATGTCTAACTATAACAACAGTAACCAGCTCGTTGTCCCTGAAGCTAAAAACGCTATGGAACAGTTCAAGATGCAGGCCGCAAGTGAAGTCGGTGTTCCCCTGAAGCAGGGCTATAACGGCGACCTGACTTCCCGTCAGGCTGGCTCGATTGGCGGACAGATGGTCAAGAAGATGATCGAATCCTACGAGAGCTCTCTGAAATAACCTTCCATCTGTATGATGGAAAGTGCGCGGATTTGACTTTCGCGCGGTCGTGAAAAATGATCTCTTCTTTACGGGCAACAGTCTGAAAGTTGAGTAATTGAGTAAAGGAAAATGTGCAGGCGGTTATGATAAAGCCTGCACATTTTTCATGTCCGTATGTTTGCTGCTTGCCAAACAGTGCGCGGTTTGTTATACTTTTGATAGACAATAAATTACCGCTGAAAGGAAGATCGTCCATGTCCAATCTGACCATTCGATTTGTCACCGATTATGTCTGCCCCTACTGCATCGCAGCCAAAATTCCATTGATGCGTGCCGCCAAAAAACGCGGTATCCCGATTGAGTGGATGCCCTTTGAACTCACGACTACTGACAAGCCTGCGGTCGATACCTGGAACGACCCTGTCCGCCGGGAAAAATGGGCTGCAACCCTTGTACCCTTCTGTGAAAAACAGGGAATGTCCTTCCATTTTCCGCCCCACGTCATTCCGCGTCCTTACACTAACCTTGCCTTTATGGGCTGGTATTATGCCTGTGAACACGGCAAGGGAGAAGAATACAATTCCCGGATGTACGAGCTTTATTTCGCTGAGGAAAAAAATATCGGCGATATCAAAGTTCTGTCCGCTGAAGCGGCTTCGCTTGGTATGGATGCCGCTGATTTTGAACAGGCGGTTTTGTCCGGCCGGTACAGCAAAAAACTTGCCGAAGCCAACCGTTATGCCCGTCAGGAACTCGGCGTTACCCATGTTCCAACCGTCTGGATTGGTGAGACAAGAGTACTCAACGCGCTGATGAGCGAAGAAGAATACGGCGAACTGATTGACCAGCTGCTTGCAGGCGATGACACAGACCAACAGGAAAATGAAGGCGGCTTTGGATGCGGCCCGGATGGCTGCAACTTCCCGGGTGGTGCAGAAGATGCAGCACCGTCCGGTTGTGGCCCGGACGGCTGCCGCTAAAATGCCGAATCTGCGCACTCTCGAATATCAACCCATCAGTTCATCTGGGTCAACCGCCCGTAATCCCTGCGGCGTTAGCGTACAGATACGGTCGGCAACCTCACCGATCAGTTTACGGTCATGAGATACACAGATGACAGCACCGTCAAACCGCTGCAAAATACTTCGGATGACCGGTCCGGACATTGGTGAAAAATTCCGGGTCGGTTCGTCCAGCAGCAGTACATCCGCACCGCTGCGGATCATATAAATAAACAATAATTTTGCTTTCTGTCCGCCGGAGAGATCGGAAATCCGATGTTCCATCTCTTCCGGCGTATATTTTACGCTTCCGAGAAAGGTGCGGATTTCGGATATTTCATCCCTGCTGCCTTCTTTGGTCAGAAACTCGACCGGTGTTTTATCCAACGGAAGTAAATCCGGATAATTCTGCGGCATGTAAACTGCCCGGATATCTTTTCGCGGCAAAAGCTCAGAAGCGATCTGTTTGAGAAGTGTAGACTTTCCAGCTCCATTTCTGCCGACAATAAACAGCTTTTCTCCACCGGTCACCGTCAGGCGGATATCACGGGAAAGCAGATCATATTCTGGTGTATACAGCGCATCCAATGTCAGGTCAAGTACTCGTTTGGCATCCGGCAGCCGGCTTTTTGCAAAGTCCAGCATGATTGCTTCTTCAACATCCGGCATCTGGGTCAGCTGTTCACTTTCCCGCTGGAACCGCTTTTCCATCGAGGTGACGGCGTGCATTTTACGTTTAAGCATCTTGCCGCCATGTGGGTCCTGACGGGTGATGGAATTGAGACTGTGATTGACCTTTTCTTTAAGCTGGCGCAGACGTTCCTGCTGAGCGTCAAAACGGGCCTTTTCATCTCTGGCCATCTGGCGCTGATGGTCAATGGCAGACAGCCGCCGGTCGACATACTCCCGGTAACCAATCCGCTGAACGGTACACCGCGGCAGTGTTCTGCGCCGGAGCAGCTCAAGGTGTATAATCATATTGGCCGTCCGTTCCAGCAACACCTCATCATGAGAAACATACAGCACCGGACAGCTGCACCCGGAAATAAACCCTTCCAGCCATCTGAGCGCTTCGATATCCAAATCTCCGCTCGGTTCATCCATCAGCAGAATATCCGGGGATTCACACAAAAGCCGCGCCAGCTGCATTTTGACCTTTTCACCACCTGACAGGCTGCCCATCAGCCTGTCTTCGTAAAAGAAATCGGTCGGCAGCGACAACTCACGGGCAATATCTGCAAGTTCCCGTGGTGTCCGGTCAAGGAACGCCTCACTGCTGCAAAAATAGCCGCAGATTTCCATCTGCTTTTCCTCTTCAGACAGTTCCTGTTTGAGGTAACCGATTGTGGCACCTCCAGTGATAATATTGCCTTCCATTTCGACATACGCTTCCGCTGCATCCGGGTCGGCAATCAGTTTGAGCAGCGTAGATTTTCCGTTTCCCTCCTCTCCGATGATTGCACAGCGGTCACCCTGGCCAAGGGTAAAGGAAAGACCGCTGATAATCGGACGGAGGTCTTTTTTATGGGTGACTGATAAATTCTGTATCTGCAAAGTTTTCATAAAATCCTTCTTTCCGGCAAACAAAAAGACTGCCTTTCCTTCCGAAAAAGCAGTCCAATACGCGCTCCAAGGCCACACACAGCCCGAAAAAACCGGAAATCCGGCAATTAAAAAATGCGCAATCTGCTTTTTCGGACACCAACAGAAAAGCCATCCTTTTGAGGTGACTGTAGGCTTGTCTGTTCAGTTCCGTGAAAACAGATTATTTACGCATCTTTAACCTTCTTTGCATTATTTTATCCGGAAATCCGGATGACGGTATCAGTATAGCACGGCGGAAAAATTCTGTCAAGCCTGTATCCAAAAGAAAAAACAAGAACAAATTTTTGCCATCCTCTTGACATCATCGAATAGATGTTCTATACTTTAATTGAACAAAAACAGAACTTGAGAGGAGTTTGTTCTATGGATACCCTGCAAAAGCTGACGATTCTTGCCGACGCGGCAAAATATGACGTGGCCTGCACCTCTTCCGGCGTGGATAAAACCCCCGGTCCCGGCGGCATCGGCAGTGCGGCAGCTGCTGGTATCTGCCATACCTTTACAGCGGATGGACGGTGTGTCTCCCTGCTCAAGGTGCTCTTTTCCAATTCCTGCGTCCATGACTGCAAATACTGCCTCAGCCGCCGGTCAAATGACGTTCCGCGGGCAACTTTTGAGCCGAGAGAACTGGCAGATCTAACAATGCAATTTTACCGGCGCAACTATATTGAAGGACTGTTCATCTCCTCCGGTGTTCTGCGCAATCCTGACTATACATGCGAACAAATGATTAAAACTTTGGAGATTTTGCGGTTTGAATACCGTTTTTATGGTTATATCCACGCCAAAGCAATTCCCGGCGCTGACCCGAGACTGATCGAACGGATGGGAATGCTGGCCGACCGAATGAGCGTCAATATCGAACTGCCCAGTGCTCAAAGTCTTGCAATGCTGGCTCCTGATAAAAACCGGCGTGCGATTTTAGCGCCTATGCGGCAGATTGGAGACGGTATCGCCGAAAATCAGCGGGATATCGTCCGTTACCGGCACGCTCCAAAGTTTGCACCTGCCGGACAGAGTACCCAAATGATTGTCGGTGCGTCACCAGAAAGCGATTATCAGATTCTGACCCTTTCGGAAGCGCTTTACCGGCGTTTTTCCCTCAAGCGTGTCTTTTTCTCAGCCTATATTCCGCTCAATGATGACCCGGCATTGCCTGGTAAAGAGGTCCGACCGCCGCTTTTAAGGGAACACAGGCTGTATCAGGCGGACTGGCTGCTGCGGTTTTACGGGTTTTCCGCCAATGAGATTCTGGACGAAGCACATCCCTTTTTTGACCCGTACCTTGACCCGAAATGCAACTGGGCACTTTCCCACCCAGAATTTTTCCCGGTTGAAGTCAATGCCGCACCACAGGAAGTACTGCTGCGTGTCCCGGGAATTGGAGTGCGTTCGGCAACCCGTATTTTACAGGCAAGAAGAAGCGGCGCCTTAGATTTTGACGGACTGAAAAAAATCGGTGTTGTCCTGAAAAGAGCGCAGTACTTTATCACCTGTAAAGGAAAGATGATGGAATATCTCCGGTTTTCTCCCGAAACGGCGCGCCGGTCGCTGTTGAGCGAAACTTCCGTTTCCCAGCTGCCGGGGCATCAGCCGGAACAGTTAAGTCTTCTGGACGGCGCGGCGTGGATGCCGTCCGGACAAATCCACGGCCATCGGATACAGGAGGCAGGACTATGACCGGATATCTCTATGACGGAAGTTTTGACGGCTTTTTAAGCTGTGTATTTGAAAGTTACGCGCGAAAAGAACAACCTTCCATCATCCAGACACCTGAACAGGAACAGCCGTTTTTACTGGCACTGACCAGCATTGCTACCTGTCCGGACAAGGCAAAAAGGGTACGAAACGGACTCAAACGACTGTCAGAGGAAGTCTGGGAAATGATACGGGATGGATTTTTGTGCGACTGCATGAATAACCGGGAAGTCAGCCTGCTGCGGCTGATTCATCAGCTTTTCCGGTACGGTCCGTCTGCTGCGGTCAACTATGCTGACCCGGACGTCAATACCGTCTGCAAAGCGCTGCGGGCAATGCGCAATGAAGCTCACCTGCTGACGGGATTTGTACGTTTTTCAGAGTATAACGGCGTACTGGTCAGTGTCATCTCGCCCAAAAATCAGGTGCTGCCGATTTTGGCACAGCATTTCTCGATTCGCTTTCCGGGTGAACAGTTTATGATTTACGACCAGAACCACCGGACAGCCTTTATGCATACCCCTCAGAAGAAAGAATTCATTGAAATTGAATCGCTGACCCTTCCGCCCATTGGGAAAGAAGAAGCTGCATTCCGGGCGATGTGGCGCAGTTATTTTGACCATGTAGCAATTGCACAACGGGAAAATCCGGTCTGCCAGCGTACCCATCTGGCGATGCGCTACCGGCCATGGATGACCGAGTTTGTGGATCAGCAGCAGGAAAATGCATACCAGCTGACCGAATAACCCAAAATTTGCTTTTCCTTTCGGAAAATGTTATACTGAATA
>DVLW01000049.1 GCA_018715285.1 Candidatus Faecivivens stercoripullorum
GTACAGTCCTGCGGGACACCATCGACCCGGTTACCGGCAATCATATCAAACAGGAAACCATTCGTGTCAATCATGCCCGGGTTCTTTACAATACCGATCATCTGACTATTATCGATTCCGATCAGTCCTGATTCTGTGTTTTTTCCTGCTGAACGGGTTCTTCTTTCGGCTGTTCAGGCTGCTTTTCCGTCTGCTCAGGCTGTTCCTTTGTCTGTACAGGCTTACTGGAAGAAGGCTTATGATTGCCAAAGAAAAACTCCATCTCATTATCAAAAGTCAGCTGGTCAGAATCGCTATTCTGCCCGGATTCCAGCGGCTTGACAAAACAGACAATCCTACTGGCTTCTGCAAACCCTACACCGGCATGGAACTGCTGACTCAGAGTATTATCCAGCGCACAGTCACTTGCAAATTCACTGCATCCTCTTGCCTTTGCCCAGCTTTCGCAGCAATGTACCAGCCTTGTTGCGACCTTTGCACGCCGGTACTGGGGCAAAACATAGATTCCCTCGAGATAACCGACCGGGCTGGAGTTCGCGCCTTCCACATAATCATGACGCAGTGAACACTGTGCCGCCCCCGACGGGCTTCCATCGGTATAGGCGATAAATACAGCGCTTCCTCTGGCTGAGATGGATTTCAGGATATCCTGTTTCAGTTCAGAAAACGGGTGTCCCTGCCAAAGCATCATAAAAATACCGGTCGCGAGATCTGCATCTTCCGGAGCCGCTTTTTTAATTGAAAACATTTTATTTTCGCCCCTTAATTAAATTTTGCAACATTTTTTATCGGCAGTGTGTATTATTATAAACAGCATACTCAATCACTTTCTGCCGAAAACCCAACGTTATCTTAACATAACCATTTGTGGAAAGCAAGAAAAAACATTTTCAGTTTCAGAAAGGAGCATTTGCCCATGAAAAAACGTATTCTTTCTCTGCTGACAGCCGCTTTGACGCTGGCTGCGTGCACCTCCTGCTCCGCTTCGTTCCGTTCAGCCAAACAGCTGACCACTACACAAAAAGCTCCGACAGTTTCTGCGTCTGACAGCCAGAAGCAGGAAGCTGCACAAGACTACCTGAATTTTACCGCCGGCCTTTTGCAGCAGACTTTTACCGGCAGCAACATCCTGCTTTCTCCCCTATCTGTTGCGGACGCACTTTGCCTGACGATGGAAGGTGCAACCGGTGAAACCCTTGTGGAGATGGAAACTGTTTTAGGGGAAAAAGAAACAATGCGCAGCTACTTTTCCACAATCCGGCGTGAATCCGGTGAACAACTGTCGATGGCGGATTCTGTCTGGCTGCGAGACGACCCGGCACTGAAGGTCAAAGATACCTTTCTGGCAATTGCAGCGGAAGATTATCAGACAGAAATCTTTTCCGCACCGTTTGATGAAAATACCCGAAAGGATATCAACACATGGGTTGATGACAAGACAGACGGCGAAATTCAGAACTTCATTGAAAAAATCTATGACGAAGATATCCTGTATCTGATCAATACTACTCTCTTTGACGCAAAATGGCAAAAGAAGTATGAAAATGATGATATCCGCGACTGCGATTTTACTGCTCTCAGCGGTGAAACAACACAGGTCGAGATGATGTATTCAGATGAACACACCTATTTGGAAAACAATTTCTGCACCGGTCTGATAAAATACTACACCGAAGAGAAGTATGCCTTTGCCGCACTTCTGCCCAATGAAGATATTACCATCTATCAGCTGGTCGACCGTCTGGACAGCAATACACTGCATGAACTGATCAATGGCCGAATTTCTGCCGAAGTAGAAGCAGGTATCCCAGTCTTTACCGGCGACACAAGACTGGAACTGACCGATATTCTCCCGGAAATGGGAATGCCGCTGGCATTTTCCGGTGGCGCTGATTTTTCGGACATGGCGACTTATGACGGCGGGAATCTTTATATCGATCGGGTGCTGCATCAGACCCGAATCGAAGTAGACAAACAGGGTACCAAAGCTGCCGCCGCAACGCAGGTGGCAATGACATCCGGTATTGCCGACGCATCTTTTTCCAGCCTACATACCGTCATTCTTGACCGCCCGTTTGTCTATATGATTGTTGACATGGAGCAGGAAATCCCGGTCTTTATCGGCGTAATGACTGACCCGGCATAAATTCACCAGATTCAAGGAATGGACGCAATAATGGGAAAAGGGCTTCTTTGGTATGTCCTTTCCATCCAGTCACCGGTTCTGCCGTCAGCATTGAGTCAAGTACTGCTTCTTCGATCGCTTCGGCAGCGGCACGAAACACCTGATCGATCTGCCGTTCATCCAGCTGGTGAACCGTCTGGATAGCCGCACGGTCATGCAGATCAAAGATATTGCCGGTTGAAAAACCGATAGCAATTTCCCCGCTCCCATGCCCGATATAAGAACCAAGCCGAATCAGTCCGACCGGACAACGGCGAAGGACACGTTTGAGCTGCCGGTCACTGAGCGGAATATCAGTTGCCAACACCATAATACAGGAACCTTTATCCGGAGCTGCACCGTCATACCGATGCAACAGCTGTTCCCGTTCCGGTTCGGTCAACAGTGTAAAATCCGCCAGCCGTCCGTGATTGGTCTGCACCAGTACGCCGACTGTGTACTCTTTTCCATCAAGTGTTACGATTCTCGATGAACTACCGATTCCACCCTTGAGTGAGTGACAGGCAGTACCTCTGCCTGCTCCAACCGCGCCCAGCTCAAAATCAGCCGACGCGCTTTCAATCGCTGCAAACACATCTTCCTTTTCAACCGGCCGGTCAATCAGCCGATTGAGAAAAGAGTCATTGCATTCTCCGACCACAGGATTGATAGAAGTCAGTTCGATGTCGTCCTTTCGGCAGAGCTGTACCATATATTCAACCAATGCATCATGCACCTTGCCGACATTCAGCGTTCCAGTCAGTGCAATCGGCGTTTCCAGCGTTCCCAGTTCATCCAGCTGCACCAGTCCGAGCGTTTTTCCAAATCCATTGATGACCTCAGCGGCAGCAGTGAGTTTATGTACAAACGGGTTCTCAACCGGCGGCATAATAACAGTGACCCCTGTCTGATAATCACCATCTGCAATTGTCCTGTGTCCGACCCGTACACCGGGTACATCGGAAATCAGATTACGTTTTCCGCGCGGCAGTGAACCAATATTCAGTCCGAGTGCTGCGGCGCGGACTGGTTTTAAATCTGTCATATTCATTCCTCTTACCATATCAAAAGGCGGCTTTCTCTGTCGGGAAAAGCCGCCTTGATTTTACCACATATATACCGGGCGATTATTCCAGGAATGCGTCAATGATAATCTTTTCCGCTTCCTGTTCATCCAGACCCAGTGTTTCCAGTTTGAGCATCTGTTCATTGTTGATGCGTCCGATTGCAGCTTCATGGATGATCGCTGCTTCCGAGTGATTAGCCTCGATTTCCGGAATCGAACGTACATGCGCACCATCCATCAGGATGGTATCACACTGGATATGCGCATGACAGGGTGCATTACCCTGTGCAATCGGATGGAAAACCTGTTCCGACTGATCTTTTGCAACCGAACGGGAGATAACCTGTGCAGAGGAACCTTCGCCGTTAAGGTGAATCACAACATCCGAAACCGCCGACTGTTTATCATGGGTCATCAGACGTTCAGTAATCAGCAGTTTTGCATCCTTACCAAGGGTAGCATCGGTTTTGCGGACAGTGGATGAAACACCGGCAATCTGCACCATTTCCATCTCACAGCTTGCGCCTTCATCCATTGTAATCAGGGTAGTCGGATTGAGAATCCGTTCGCCGGTGCCTTCACCTTCGCCGTAGTGTTTTTCAACATAGCGGATATGCGCATTCTTGCCGATCTTAAAGGAATGAATGCCGTCATGTTCCGACTTTGCATGTCCATCATTGTGAATACCACAACCAGCGATGATGGTTACGTCTGCACCTTCACCAATGATAAAATCATTGTATACCAGGTCATTGATACCGGATTCCGTCAGGATAACCGGGATATGCACCGACTCACCCTTTGTTCCGGGACGGACAAGGATGTCGATACCGGGACGGTCAGCTTTTGCAGTAATTTTGACATTTTCAGTAGAATAGCGTTCAACGCCCTGTCCATTCTGACGCAGGTTGAAAGCACCCTCGACCTTACCAGTGATACCGGCAATGGTGGACAGCATTTTTTCAATAACAGACTGATCCATCAGCAGGTCCCCCTTTCATTCGGCAGGCAGGAATGCGATACCATGTTGATACTGCCCAGAGTCGGGAAAATCTCCTCTTTGGGACCATACGCACGGATACCGCCGTCCTGTAAAATCATGATGTCATCTGCCAGCTGCAAAATCCGCTCCTGATGGGAGATGATGACAACCGTCTGCTCACCGCTTTTACGCAGTTTGTCAAAGGTGTCGACCAGCATGGCAAAACTCCACAGGTCGATACCTGCTTCGGGTTCATCGAAAATTGCCAGTTCCGGTTTTTTAGCCAGCAGTGTTGCAATCTCAATACGTTTCAGCTCACCGCCGGAAAGAGTCGCATCAATCTCACGGGTGATATATTCCCGGGCACACAGTCCGACTTTGGAGAGATAGCTGCAACATTCTTCTTCGGAGAGCGGAGAACCATGCGCCAGCTCCAGCAGCCGGGAAATCTTCATACCCTTAAATCTGGGCGGCTGCTGGAAAGCATAGCCGATACCCAAACGGGCACGATCAGTAACAGACATATCGGTAATTTCCTGACCATTCCAGAGAATCTGACCGGAAGTAACCTTTTCCAGACCCATAATCAGCTTGGCAAGGGTCGATTTGCCGCCGCCGTTGGGGCCGGTAATAACGGTGAGCCGTCCAGTCGGGACGGTAAAAGACAGATCTTTAATAATCTGAGTGGTACCGTCGTTCTGAGCGACCTCGAACGAAATATTTTTAACCTCGAGCATCTTATTCAATCCTTTCAGGATAGCTGCAATATTGTTTTTCTTCAACCTGAAGAAAACCCTTCTATAGTATAGGACATTTGGCGATTTTTAGCAAGTTTTTTTTATGAACAATACACCTCTGGCAATTAACGGTTGTCATCCTGCAACAAATATGATAAAATAGAAATAATAATATTATCCCAGCACAACGGAAAGAAGGGTTTATATGCAAATTCACCAATCAGCGGAAGATTATCTGGAAGCGATTCTTGTACTGCACCGGCAGAAAGGCGCGGTACGCTCCATCGATATCGCCGTCTATAAGAACTATTCCAAGCCCAGCATCAGCCGGGCCGTTTCGCTGCTGCGGGAAAACGGATATATTCTGGTCGACCGTGACGGCTATATTACACTGACTGAATCCGGACTTGAAATTGCAGAAAAGATTTATGAACGGCATGAAGTCATCCGTGCCTGGCTGATTCATCTGGGCGTTCCGGAGGAAATTGCAGCAGAAGATGCCTGCAAAATGGAACATGATTTAAGTACGGTCACCTTTGAAAAAATGAAAGAGTTTATCCTGAAGACACAGGAGGCTTAAATCAATGGCAAAATATGAACGCAGTTTCAATCTGCCGCTCCAGACCGTCGTCAGAAAAGTGGAAGATGTGGTTTTACAGGGCAGTATGTCCGCTTCGCTGGAAGCATGCAGCGATTTTACATTCCATGGTGTCGGCTGTGCGGTACGGGTATTTGAGCGGTACAGCTGGCTGGGCAGCAACCGGGTCAGCATGAGTGTAACGATGATTGGAGACGACCACGCCACACGGCTGGTTGCAGTCACATCCGGCGGCAGTCAGGCAGTATTCTTCAAGGTGAATACCTGGGGCGAGGAATCCTTCCTGGATACGCTGACAACTGCGCTGGAAGGCTGAACGGACGATATTCGACCGAAAAAGTGGATTTTTATCGGCATCTGGTACAAAAAAAGCATTCAATATTTTATATAATTCTCATTCTGTGATTCCCGGCTGTAAAGCAAAAGACTTGACAGCCGGGATTTTTCGCGTTATAATACCAGATGTAAAGCAAAAATGGTTTACAAGAAGCTGTTTCGCGGAACGGAGGGACGCTTTGTGGCAGACAAGAATCTGAATATTTCGGTTCTTCTGGACCACTATGGCGCAATGCTGACCGAAAAACAGCGTGAAGTGATCGATCTGTATTATAACGACGATCTCTCGCTGGCGGAAATCGCTGAGCAGGAAGGAATTACCCGTCAGGGTGTCCGCGATAATATCAAACGTGCGGAAGCACAGCTGATCGAAATGGAAGAAAAACTCCATTCCGCGGCCCGTTTTAAGCGAATGATGGAAACCTTTGAGGAGATCGACCAGGCACTTGCTGAAATGGAGAAGGAATACTCTTCTTTGAGGCGGCTGTCCGGCGTGAAAAAAGTACAGAATATCCGAAAGAAACTTTCGTCTTTTGCAGACGATTATTTTGCCTGATATGAACAGGAGGGACGGCATTGGCATTTGAAAGCCTTTCAGACAAGCTTTCCGCGGCCTTTAAAAAGCTGCGTTCCAAAGGTAAGCTGAGTGAATCGGACATCAAGGACGCAATGCGTGAAGTCAAGCTGGCGCTTCTGGAAGCGGACGTCAACTACAAGGTCGTCAAGGACTTTATCAAAACAGTCAGTGAACGGGCTGTCGGCGCACAGGTGCTCGAAAGCCTGACTCCTGCACAGCAGGTCGTCAAAATCGTCAATGAAGAACTGACCGCGCTGATGGGCGGCGAAAACGCCCGTATCGAATTTGCCTCCAAGCCGCCGACAGTTATCCTGATGTGCGGTCTCCAGGGCAGCGGTAAAACAACCCATGCCGCCAAGCTGGCAAAATACTTCAAGGACAAGGAAGGATGCCGGCCGCTGCTGATTGCCTGTGACGTTTACCGTCCTGCGGCAATCGAACAGCTGAAAATCGTCGGTGAAAAAGCCGGCGCAAGGGTATTTGAAATGGGTCAGGGTGACCCGGTTGAAATCGCGCGTGAAGGTTTGAAGTTTGCACGCGACCACGGTCATGACCTGGTAATCGTCGATACCGCAGGCCGACTGCATATCGATGAAGCATTGATGGATGAGCTGAAAAGAATTGAGGCGGCTGTCAACCCGAATGAAATTCTGCTGGTCGTCGACTCGATGACCGGTCAGGACGCTGTCACTGTCGCTGATACTTTCAATAAGGCGCTGCCGGTCAGCGGTATTATTCTTACCAAGCTGGACTCGGATACCCGCGGCGGTGCTGCGATTTCGGTCCGTCAGGTAACCGGAAAGCCGATCAAATTCTCGGGTGTTGGCGAAAAGATTGAAGATCTGGAACCCTTCCATCCCGGACGAATGGCTTCGAGAATCCTTGGAATGGGCGACGTACTGACGCTGATTGAAAAGGCTCAGGAGTCGGTCGATGAAAAGGAAGCTGAAAAGCTCGCAAAGAAATTGCAGCAGAACTCCTTTGATATGAATGACCTGCTCGAACAGATGCAGCAGATCAAGAAAATGGGTTCGATGCGTTCGATTGTTTCGATGATTCCCGGTATTTCCGGCAAGGTTACCGATGAGAACCTGGAACAGGGCGACCGTCAGATGAAGATCATCGAAGCGATGATCCAGTCGATGACCAAACGCGAACGTGAAAACCCGTCGATCATTAACCCTTCCCGCAAGAGAAGAATTGCAGCCGGCTCGGGTACACGGGTCGAAGACGTCAACCGTCTGCTCAAGCAGTTTGAACAAATGAAGCAGATGATGAAAAAGATGGGCGGACTTGGCAAAAAAGGCTTTAAACGCCGGATGAAGTTCCCGCCGATGAACATGTGACCTTACTGAGCAAACAAAAGTTACGCCAGTTTGTCAATACAAAATATACCAAATGATTTCAGGAGGAAATTACCATGGCAGTTAAAATCAGACTTCGCAGAATGGGCGCAAAGAAAGCTCCTTTCTACCGTATCGTTGTTGCAGATTCCAGATATCCCCGTGACGGCCGCTTCATCGAAGAGATCGGCACCTACGATCCCACCAAGAACCCCAGCGCCATCAACGTTGACCTGGAAAAGGCTAACAAATGGATCGCTACCGGTGCTCAGCCCACCGATACCGTCAAGAAGATCCTCAAGGTTGCTTCTGAGAAATAATTATTTCCTTTAAGCTTCGCCCCACAGCCGCCGGGGTTACAGAGGCGGTGGACACGCGGGACCGGTCTTACAGGTTACGAAAGTAACCTGTCGGCGCAGGCCGCAGGGTTCCTGTCAGAGAAAAGAGGAATAAACATGGAAGAATTGCTGGTCGCGCTGGCCCGCGGCCTGGTCGAAGATAAGGACTCTGTTCGGGTCACCGTCGACGAACCGGCTGAGGACGGCACCATTGTCTATCATCTGAACGTGGCTCCTGCCGACATGGGCAGAGTTATCGGCAAACAGGGACGCATCGCCAAGGCGATCCGCGTGGTTATGCGTTCTGCCGCTCAGCAAAACGGCAGCAAAATCATGGTTGAAATTGACTAAACGGATCAAAAGGCGTGTCTTATCGGACACGCCTTTTTTGCTGTATATATTTAATAAATAATAATATAAATATATGTAAGTTATAACAAACTTGTTAATTGTCTATTTACAAATGTACGATTTACTTTTATAATATAGTCAAGAAATAGTAAGCCGGGAGCATAGAAACATGCTATACAAAAACATAAAATCTTGTAAACTGCTAGCAATTATCAATATTGTATGTGGATTGATTATATGTAGTGGCTGTAACAGCGCGACGGAGCCCATAATAGTAGTTGACGATGGAACTTACCGTGCTGCCGTCACTGACTGTTACAGCGATACCCATTTAACAGAGTGGACAGTACAGATTAGCCGGTTAGATGGCGAGCCATTAGAAGAGATGGGAGATTTGAGTTCACTGTATAACAGTGAACTGGTTTTTCCTACTGTCTTTGGCGAAGATTTTAATGAAGCAGCATTTCTTCCGCAGGATTTTGGGATTGAAAACGGTTCTTATTTCCAAAATTACCGAATCTTCACTTCGCCTGCCCATCAGGAAGTTTCTCTTCGTCAAACGCAGATTGATGGTGAAGATACCGATCTTTTACTTACCTTTACGCCTGAACTTGCTCCCTATAAAGAAAAAGCAGATGGGGATTTGCATTTTGACGACGGAATAATTGTGGATACTGCCCTTCTTTCGGAACGAAGCGGACTGATAATCTTTTATTCCCCAATACCGGAAGAAAATCAAACCATTGA
>DVLW01000050.1 GCA_018715285.1 Candidatus Faecivivens stercoripullorum
AACTTTGTGTTCCTTCAAAATAAACATCGCCATTAACCAAATCATAGTCAATAGCCATGGAGGGAACGGTAAACGCCGCGCCGGCCATAGCGAGGGTGATAGCAGTAGCAGTTACGCCCTTATACCAATTCTTTTTCATTTTCATACCTCCGTTCTAATTGACAAAAAGTTTCGAAGTTATTAACAACTTATGTATATATAATATCACGCACATATCAAAAAGTCAATACATTTTTATTCGGAATAAAAATTAATTTAATTTTATTTTCGGCGATTGGCTTATTATATTTAATTTTATGCTTTTAGCATACACAAAAAGCCCTTCGGCGTCAACCGAAGGGCCATTTTTTTAATAAAGGGTATGTATCAATTACAGGTTGGTTTTGAGCCAGTCGACATCATGTTTCAGGCAGGTCATGCGGTCCATTCCGCCGTAATCGGCCTCACGTTCGACGACAAACAGGTCGATGCCGACCTCATGGCATACTGCGAAAATCTTCTTCCAGTCGATGATGCCCTGACCAGTACCACAGTTCCAGCTTGCACGTTCCTCGAACATTTTGCGCATTTCTTCAGTGATGATCGGCTTGCCGTTTTCATCCAGCTTGAAGGGAGAAGGATCTTTGGGGCTGCGGGGTTTTTCGGGGCCGATAACCTTGGAGTTTTCCTTAACGTGGATAGCGACGAAGCGGTCAGCGTACTGTTTAATGAAAGCAGCAGCGTCGACACCGGCAGCAGTTGCCCAGCCGCAGTCAAGCTCGAAAACAACGTTTTCAGGGTCGGTATTTTCGATCAGGACTTCCAGCATATATTTATCACCCAGTTTATTGAATTCCTGGGTATGGTTATGATAGCCGACCTTGATGCCGTATTTAGCAGCTTCTTTAGCGGCTTCATTGAGCTGGCGTGCACAGTCGAGGGTTTCTTCCATATCGGAGAAAGCGTGCATAGCAACGATAGCGTACTGGCAGCCGATTTCCTTCAGGAAAGGCAGAGTCGGGACGATATCGTTCATACCGAGATGAACCGAACGGCAGCCGAGGTGATTGGCAGCGAGTTCTGCTTTCAGTTCCTCAGCAGACAGACCGCCGTAATTATTGCCGGCGAACTCAACGCCATCGTACCCCATCTGAGCGACCTCTTTGAGGTTTTCCTTCATCGGGTGCTGTTCGCCGTACTGGCCGAGGGAATACAGCTGGAGATAGATCGTTTCCATAATATTACATCCTTTCAATGATAATCCGAAGCAACGTGTAACCGTTTACATTGCTCTTATTATATCATATTTTTTCCACGTTTACAATAGGGATTGTCTAATTACCACAAAAATTCCTTTTCAAAAGCTGACGGGTAAAGTTTTACAAAACCGGTTGAAAAATTCATCAAATTAGGGTATCATGAATCTGAATAAACAAAGTCGGCTATGATACCCATCCGGCAGACAACTTTATATCTGCGTGCGGTGGGTTTCAGTATACAGTATTCTTGAATATGGAAGGAAGATCCTTATGAATCAGGAAAGAATCGGACGAGTTTTGAATGCCATGCGGGCAGAAGGTTTGCCTCAGATGATCGTTACCGACCCGTTATCCATCCGGTATCTGACGGGAGTAGACATTTTCCCGGGTGAACGGATGCTGGCGCTGCTGCTGCGTGAAGACGGTGAACACACCTTTTTCATCAATATCCTGTTCCCGGAACCGGTATCCAGCCTGCCGGTTGTACGGTTTTCGGACACTGATGACGGCCCGGCGCTGATTGCGGACAGATTGATTCCCGGACAGCCGGTGGGAATTGACAAGACATGGCCGGCACGTTTCCTGCTGCGTCTGATGGAAGTACGGCCGGGTGAATATCGCAACGGTTCGGCGTGCATTGACTGGGTACGTGCGGTCAAGGACGAGGAAGAACGTGATAAAATGCGCGTCAGTTCTGCTGTCAATGACGCATGTATGGCGGATTTTGTCGCGGCACTGCACCCCGGTGCAACTGAGAAAGAACTGGAAGAGGAATTTATCCGGATTTATGCAAAACACGGCTGTGAAGGCGTCAGCTTTACACCGATTGTCGGATTTGGCAAAAACGCCGCTGACCCGCACCATGGCAACGATGGTACCAAACTTGAAAAAGGAATGTGTGTCCTTCTGGACGTCGGCGGTATTTATGACGGATACTGCTCGGACATGACCCGAACCTTCTTCACTGCCGAGCCGTCGGAGGAAGAACGCAAGGTATACGAGCTGGTACGTGCGGCAAATGAAGCAGCCGAAGCGATGATTCGTCCGGGTGCACGGCTGTGCGATATCGACGCAGCGGCACGGAACGTGATTGAAGCGGCAGGATACGGTGACCAGTTCACCCATCGTCTGGGGCACTTTATCGGTCTGGAAGACCACGAATACGGCGACGTATCCAGCAATTTTGACCATCCGGTCGAGGAAGGCATGTGCTTCTCGATTGAACCGGGAATCTATCTGGAAGGTAAATTCGGTGTACGGATTGAGGACCTGATTATCGTTACCAAAGACGGCTGCGAGGTGCTCAACAAGTACCCCAAACAGCTGACGGTACTGGATTTATGGAAATAATCGAACGTTTATTGCATCTGGACGGACAGATTCTGTTATGGATACAAGAGCTGCGAAATGATTGGCTGACGGCGTTTTTCACGACGATCACCCATCTTGGAGACGGCGGTGTACTGTGGATTATCCTGACGGTCGCGCTGCTGATTCCAAAGAAGACACGGAAAGTCGGAATTACGATGGCGATTGCACTCGCGCTGACATTTTTGACGGTCAATCTGATTCTCAAGCCGGTCATTGCGCGGACAAGACCATATGAGGTAGTCGAAGGTTTACGGCTGCTGGTCAACCCGGCGCATGACTATTCCTTCCCATCCGGGCATTCGTCATCATCGATGGCGGCGGCAGTCGCGATGCTTGGAGCGCTTCCGCATAAATGGAAGCCGGTCGGATGGTGTGCGGTCATACTCGCGGTGCTCATCTGCATTTCCCGCCTCTATATCGGCATCCACTACCCCACCGATGTCCTATGCGGCGCAGCCATCGGATTGATGGCTGCTTGCACAGCAGTTAAGTGTTTTGCCAGGGCAAAACGTTAAGTTTGGCTTACGCCAAGTGAAGAGTTCTGCTGACGCAGAACGTGAAGTT
>DVLW01000051.1 GCA_018715285.1 Candidatus Faecivivens stercoripullorum
GGCGGAATACTTCTTCGCTTATTGCTTCTATTTTTGTATATTGTCTGGACATGACAACACCTCCTGTTGTAGTTTCTATTCTACAACAGGAGGTGCTTTTTTTCACTGTCCGTTTTTTAGGATATAGTCCATTATGTGTGGTACCGGCCGGGTTGTTGTTTTGGGAAAATATCGTAAAGATCAGATATAGTCGTACATGTCCTGATTGGGGCAGAAGACAACCGGCAGGGTATTTCCGGTCAGTTCCCGCAGCCAGTTTACTGCGTACTTCATGCCCAGTTCTTCTCCGTTATAATGTCCGGTTTGCAGGCAGGCTTTGTTCAGTCCGAGCTGTCCCGCATCCTTGAAGTAACAGGGTACTTCCCAGTCAATCATTTCAAGCGGAATAAACAGGTCAATCTGCTGCTGTTCAATAGCTGTGATGACATGGCCGGAATTGGGGAACAGATGACCGCCAAGAGCGGCTTTATGGACGATGGTATTGCGATTGCCGATCAGACGGAGCTGATTCAGCTGCAATTTATCCTTGATCTGTGTCGCGAGTTCAGCGACCGGAATACCGGGCATTTCAAATTCAGCGACGAAGGTACGGCTGGGGTCAGACGGCTGATTCATGTCGGTTTTCAGATACTGCTCCCAGCCGAGTTCGCAGATCACACCGTAAAAAATGCCGTCCGGGACATGGGTGTGAATCCGGTCATGGTCGCGCAGGATGACCATCTGATGCTCACGGAGCAGCTGCATTTTCAGATTGGCAGTCTGGTTGTCTTCCAGCCAGTCGAGCGGGTCCATATGCGAATAAAAGGACGGCTCATGGACAACCAACAGATTGCAGCCAGCTTTTGCTGCCGCACGGATAATATCCGGTGAAGGGTAGATTGCGGTTGCGATGCCGGTACAGGGGATGGATGTGTCACCGAACTTTACGGTGTCACAGGTAGTTGCTTCCCGTTCACCCAGAGGTGGGTGATAGGCGATAATCTTGTCGATAACCTGCTGAATGGTCATAATATACCTCCAGTTAAAAAAACAGGCAGAAGAAAAAGCTGCCTTCTGCTAAAATGATTGGGCCAAACAAAATCGTTTCATATGCCCTTTACTTTTATAACAAAATTATAAATCTTATATAGCGGCTCCGTCAATCGATGGATTGGATAAAATTAGTCTGTTTGTTACAGCATAATCACGAAATGGTCAGCAGGAAAAAACTGCTTTGAATGCAAAAGAGTTGACACTGTCCTGCTGACGGGATATAATGTTAAAGAATATAGTGGAGATTACTTTCCAAACAACCGGATGGAGAAAGAACAGGGAATATGGAAATCAAATACATTCGTGAAATAGAATTGGAAGCACAAAAGGCGTTTATTGAGGAAAACCGCGTTCTGCTTGCGCAGCGTTTTGGACATACGCCGCGGGCAATGGTCAAGAGCTTCGGTTGTGCGCAGAATGTCAATGATGGTGAGAAAATTGCCGGTATGCTTCAGCAGATGGGATGCAGTTTTACCGACTCAGTGGAAGAAGCGGATATTGCGCTGTATAATACCTGTGCGGTTCGTGAAAACGCTGAGCAGAAGGTATTCGGCATTATCGGCCAGGCGACTCATCAGAAAGCTGCCCGCCGTGAGATGCTGATCGGTGTCTGCGGATGCATGGCACAGCAGGAACACGTTTCGGAAAAAATTCGGAAGAGCTTTCCCGGTGTAG
The DNA here is from genome assembly GCA_018715285.1 of Candidatus Faecivivens stercoripullorum. Classification (GTDB taxonomy): domain Bacteria; phylum Bacillota; class Clostridia; order Oscillospirales; family Ruminococcaceae; genus Faecivivens; species Faecivivens stercoripullorum. The sequence goes on from DVLW01000051.1 coordinate 1,708, forward strand.
ATCTGGTGTTTGGTACCCATGTACTGCATACTCTGCCGGAACTGCTGCACCGTGTGCTGACAGATGATGGAAAGAAACGGCACCGAGTATTTGAAACGCCGGTATGTGATGGAGTTATTGCGGAAGGACTGCCTACTCTGAGAGAAGATGGCGTTCGTGCCGGATTGCCGATTATGTACGGTTGCAACAACTTCTGTACCTACTGCGTCGTTCCGCTGGTACGCGGAAGAGAGCGTTCCCGGAGATCGGCGGATATTCTGGAGGAAGCACGTCAGCTGATTGCTGCGGGTTATAAGGAAATTACCCTGTTGGGACAGAATGTCAACTCTTACGGAAAAGATCTGGAAGATGATATGAGTTTTCCAGAACTTTTGGAAGCGGTCGGTAACCTGCCTGGCGACTTCTGGGTACGGTTTATGACTTCCCATCCGCGGGACTGCACAAAAGAACTGATCGATGTAATTGCCCGTACGCCGAAGGTGTGCAAACATATCCATCTGCCGGTACAGTCAGGCAATGACCGGGTATTGCAGGCGATGAACCGGCATTATACCCGCAGTCAGTATCTGGATATCGTTTCCTATGCAAGGGAAAAGATTCCCGGTGTCAGCTTTACAAGTGACATTATTGTCGGCTTCCCGGGAGAAACCTATGAGGAATTTCTGGATACGGTATCGCTTATCAAGGAAGTCGGGTACAGCTCTCTGTTTACTTTTATTTATTCGTCTCGTGTCGGTACCCGTGCAGCTAAAATGGAAGATCCTGTTCCGGCTGCGGAGAAATCCAGATGGTTCCAGCAGCTGCTGGATGAACAGAAGGCAAGTGGAATGCGGTTTTATGAAGCAGAGGTCGGCCATGTAAGAAGGGTACTCTGTGAAGGAACCGGTAAACTGAAAAATGGCATACTGGAAGGCCATCCGGTCAGCGAAGGCAAAACGGTGCTGATGGGACGGACTGAAAGAGGAATGGTCGTCGATTTTATCGGTGATCCGGCGCTCATTGGTCAGTTTGTGGATGTGAAGATTACGACCGCCGCCAACTGGGCGCTTGCCGGTGTTTTGCAGGCGGCCGGGAATGAAAGCGATATGACCCGGGAAGCATAATAAGCGCACCCGGTACCATATATTGATAAATCACCAAAAGAAAGGAATCAAGAAAATGATGGATCCGATTAAAGCAGCAAGAGAAATGGGCAAGGCAATTCAGAACAGCCCTGAATATATTGCCATGAAAGAGGCTGAAAAAGCCTGCGACGGCGATGCAAAACTTCAGGAACTGATTGGCGATTTCAACCTCGTCCGCATGAACCTCACTGAGGAAAATGCCAAGGCTGAAAAGGACGACAAGAAGATTGCTGAACTGAATGAACAGCTTCAGAAAGCTTACACCGATATCATGGGCAACGAGCACATGATGAACTACAACATCGCTAAACAGGATGTTGAAGCAATCATGCAGAAGATCAACACCATTATGCAGGCTGCCATCAACGGCGATGACGTTGACAGCTGTGATGTTGAGTGCAGCTGCACTGGCTCCTGCGCTTCCTGCGGCGGTGGCTGCCACTGATACCAGGAATCCGGACAGGTTGTCCCGATAATCTGATATAAGCAAGAATGGCTCTGCTTTCCATTTTGCGTGCAATCTGCGCGTGGGATGGAGAGCAGAGCTTTTTTGTTTGACTGGAGAATCGACTTAACAAAAATTACTTTTATTATGGTGGCTGTTGTGGTATAATACTTTTATATATGCATAGGCCTGCCGGGAGCCTGAATGCAGGGGCAAGCCTGTCTGATATTTGGAGATTTACGCATACTAAGGAGATTCACAGGATGCTCAAAACAGAAAATACCGCTGTTATGAATATGGACAACGCAATACGCGGTGCACGTAACCCGATGAACAGCTGGGCAAGAATGGACAGCTATACCGATTCCGAAGGTGTTTTCCATTTCGGTGAAAATGACCTCGACCTTGCCAGACGGCTTTGCGCAGCCGGAAGCGATCACCGCAAATTTATCCGTCAGATTTTTGTTTCGGTTGATATTACCGCTCCTCTTTACTGGTGGAAAGAGTATGATACCTATAAAGTGGCGACCGTTGCAAATTCCACTTCGACCATGCACAAAATTCATTCCCGTCCGTTTTCGCTGGAAGATTTCAGCACCGACCATATGGACGCGGAAACACTTGAAGAGATGCAGCATCTGGTGGAGTTCCTGGAAAAACTGCGGCTGAAATATATGGAGAACAAGGACAAACAGTACTGGTATGATATGATTCAGCTGCTGCCTTCGTCTTACAACCAGATGCGCACCTGTACCCTCAATTATGAAACTCTGCGCAATATTCATCAGGCCAGACGGCATCATAAACTGGCAGAGTGGCATACTCTCTGTGACTGGATTGAATCCCTGCCTTATGCGGCAGATCTGATTCTGCCCCGGGAGGATGCCTGATGGGAAAACTGATTGTCATTGATGGTCTGGACGGAAGCGGAAAATCTACCCAGACTGACCTGGTTGCCAAAGCACTGGCTGAACAGGGGATAAAAGTACGGCAGATTTCTTTTCCGGATTATAAAGAGCCTTCGTCGGCACTGGTTAAGATGTACCTGTCCGGTGTGTTTTCGGAAAACCCGGATGATGTCAATGCCTATGCGGCCGGCAGTTTTTACGCAGTCGACCGGTATGCATCCTATAAGCAGTTCTGGGAAAAAGATTATCAGGACGGCGCTTTGATTCTGGCAACCCGCTATGCGACTTCCAATGCGATTCACCAGATGGGAAAACTGCCGCGAAATCAGTGGGAAGATTATCTTCACTGGATTGAGGATTTTGAATACAGCAAGCTGGGACTGCCGGCACCTGACCTTGTCATTTTTCTTGACATGAATCGCGCAGTGGCTGACCGGCTGCTGAGTGAGCGGTATGCCGGAGATGAGAGTAAAAGAGATATCCATGAAAAGAATATGGCATATTTGCAGCATTGCAGAGAGACAGCGGAGTTTGCCGGACAGTATTGGGGCTGGAAAAAGGTTTGCTGTGATGATGGCAATGCTCCCAGACCGGTTGAAGAGATTACCGGACAGATTTTGCAGCTGATTGATGAGGCTGGCCTGTAACCGGTATTGCTGAGGACAGAAAGGGGCTTTTGAAGATGCTGGAAATTACGGCAGGTACTGCACAGTATGCTGATATTCCGCAACTGAAAAGGCTCTGGAAGGCAGTTATTCCTTCCGAGTCGGACACTTATCTGGAGTTTTATTTTCAGCGCCGTTTTGAGCCTTCAGAAGTATTTCTTCTGCGGGTGAACGGAAAGCTGGTCTCGATGCAGACGGCAATGCGTGTGTCTATGATGACCCGTCAGGGAGAATGCAGCGGCAGATACATCTATGCAGCAATGACCCATCCGGATTACCGGCGTCAGGGGTATTTCAGGATGCTGGATGACTATATGGTAGGACAGCTGCGGCGATATGGAGAAACTTTTACCTGTCTTCTGGCGGGTAATTCATCTGTGACTGCGTGTTGTGAAAGGCTGGGATACCTGCCGGTGTTCGGGCGCTGGATGCAATTTGTACCTCTTTACCGCGATGCGCCGATGCCGCCGATTATACCGCTTCCGTTTGGAAAATTCAGCCAGCTGCGGTCGTTTTTTCTGGAACGGATAGGCAGTGAGCGGGATATTGTTTTTCACCCGGGACTGGAATTGCGGTATGTTTATGATGAATTTTTGCTGACTGGCGGAAGAATCTGCGGTTTTGTCGAAAATGGCGTGGAGCGGTATGCTGCGTACCGGCTGATGGAAAAACAAAAGGCACTGGTATTGATGGAAACGGATGGCGATCCGTTTATGACTGCACAGATCCTGATGCAGCATACCGGAATGAAAAAGGCGGTGGTTAATACTCCTACCCAGCAGGATGACGGCGGCATGTACAGGCTGTATGGATTGGGACGGATGCTAAATGGCGGATTGTTCTCAAAACGCGGCAGTTATATGTCGATGATGCTGGATTAAAGCCTGAGAGCTTGGGCAGCGCGGGTACAGATCATTTGAAAGAGAAAGGAACAGACTATGCGGTATACGGATATCCGGGAGGTTAAGAAAAAACTGAGAAGCGAGTTTAAATCAGTACGGCGCGGATTTGCTGCGGAAGAACAGCTAAGACGTGACCGGCAGATTTTGCAGCGTCTGCTTGCACTGCCTGAATATCATAAGGCACCGCTGGTATTGAGTTATGTTTCTACAGCTATTGAAGTGGATACCCGTTCACTAATTGAACAGGCTTTGCGGGATGGAAAAAAGGTGGCCGTTCCATGGTGCGTGCCGGGAAAGGTGGATATGAAATTTTTCCTGATCGGTGGGCTGGATGAACTGGAACCGGGATCTTTTGGTGTATTGGAACCGGTGCCGGGAAAACACCGGGAATTGTTGGACGTCGTCTCTGAAGCCGAAATGGTGAATTCGTTGTGTGTGTTGCCGGGACTGGGATTTGATCTTTCCGGATACCGGCTGGGATATGGAAAGGGGTATTACGACCGGTTTCTGTCCGGGTATTGCGGAACTACAGCCGGAGTATGCTATACCGCCTGTCTGCGGACATTGCTGCCGCATGGACGGTACGACAGGATGATGAATATCCTGGTAACCGAAAAATTTGTCAAGCGCTTTTAAAAAATAGAGCAGTACAGCAAAGGAATGATCTGATGGATAAAAACAATAATCTTCCGCTGTCTGATGAACAGCAGGAACAACAGCTTCCGGTTGGAGATACACAGCCTTTTGAAAATACAGGCGGAGAGGACCGTACTATTGCCTTTGAAGCTGGTTCTTCCCAGGAAGCATCCGATCTGGTAGATGATATTCTGGCGGAAGAAATGCCGGCACAATGGGAAGAGGAAACAGTTGCTGTTCAGGTAAGCGAGCCGGAACAGGATTCTTTTGAGCCGGAAGAAGAAGAGCAGCCCGAGGAACAGCCGGACGAGAATGTCATGCCGCCGGTAAAACCGCGCAACCCGTTCAGACGGGTGCCCAAACGGGTCTATCACAGAGGAAGACTGTTTTCGCTGGCTTATGTGCTGGTGACAATCACTCTTTGTATTTTTGGGTCGGTTATGTTTCTGCGTGTCTTTAATGACGTGCTGGCGTTTATTACGGATAACCGTGCGATTACCATCAACATCGATGAGAACGATACAACAGATGATGTCGCTGCAAAGCTGAAAGAAGCCGGGCTGATTAAATACGACTGGCTTTTCAGCTATGTTGCCAAATTTGAGGATGCAGTTGGCCCTTATGAAGCAGGCGAGCATACCTTGAATGACAATATGAACTATATGCAGCTGCTCAACGAAATTGAAAAGAAAGAAGCGGTCCGTGAGACTGTTCAGATTACCTTTATTGAGGGTCTGGATATCAATGAGATAGCCGAGCTGCTGGAAGAAAATGATGTTTGCAGTGCGGATGAGTTTATCGAAGAGGTACGCTCCGGTTCTGATTACGGATTTGATTTTGAAGCAGAGATTTCGCACAGCAGTGATATCTTTTATCCGCTGGAAGGTTATCTGTTCCCGGATACCTATGAGTTTTATACCAACTCGGCGCCTGCGGATATCATTGTCAAAATGATGCGCAACTTCCAGAATAAGATCGATACCGTTCAGGAACTGATGACAGAAATGGGACTGACACAGCATCAGACAATCACGCTGGCTTCTATCATTCAGGCAGAGGCAAGCGGTGATCCGGAAAATATGAAACTGGTATCGTCTGTTTACTGGAACCGTCTCAACGACGTGGAAAATTATCCGATGTTGCAGTCTGACCCCACCCGCGATTACGCAAACTCGGTCATTTTGATGTCGGGCAACAACAGTGCAAATCAGCGTAAGGCATCGCTGTACAACACCTATGAATGTACCGGCCTGCCGGCAGGACCGATCTGCAATCCCGGTATGGATGCGATTATGGCGGCGCTTCAGCCTGAATCGACGGCTTATTACTATTTCTGCAGTAATACCCGGACCGGTGAGTTCTACTACGCTGAAACTCTGCAGGCACATGAAGAAAATGTTGATCAGATCAACTGATAAAAGGAGAATATCTGGTGATACAAACACATTTCCCGGAGGTACTGGCTCCGGTAGGCGATTTTGAGCGGTTAAAGATGGCGCTTTTGTACGGTGCGGATGCTGTTTATCTGGGCAGCACCGAGTATGGAATGCGTTCAGCATCGGCCAATTTTGATATGGACAGTCTGCGCCTGGCAGTGGAAATGGCGCATGAAAAGGATGTCCGGGTCTATCTGACCTGCAATACACTGCCGCGTAATGATGAGATTGACCGGATGGAAGATTTTATCCGGCAGGCTGCGGCAACCGGCATCGATGCGTTTATCGTAACCGATCTCGGCGTACTTTCACTGGTGAAAAAGGCGGCTCCCGAGGTGGATATTCATATCTCCACTCAGAACGGGGTTGTCAACTGGCTGGCTGCTTCCGAGCTTTATCGGATGGGCGCAAAACGTGTGGTACTGGCACGGGAACTGTCGCTGGAAGAAATCCGGCAGATCAGAAAGAAAACACCGCCGGAACTGGAATTGGAAGTCTTTGTTCATGGTGCAATGTGCATGTCTTTTTCTGGCCGGTGTGTCATTTCAAACTATATGACCGGACGGGATGCCAACCGCGGACAGTGTGCTCAGCCTTGCCGGTGGAATTACGCACTGGTGGAAGAAAAGCGGCCCGGACAGTATTTCCCGGTATTTGAGGATGAAAGCGGAACATATA
>DVLW01000007.1 GCA_018715285.1 Candidatus Faecivivens stercoripullorum
CAGAAATTTTGCCGTAAATCTTTACAGAAAACAAAATATTGGCTATAATAAAGAAAAGTATCGGGTTTTATGGCTGTTGCCTGAAACCTGGACAGAATAAATGGTAAAGGAAATGGAAATGCCAAGATTACACCGCTACTGACGCCCCTCAGCTGAAACACAGGTGAGCTGAAATACACGTCAAAACGGAAAGGAAAAGTAGTATATGTTAGCAATGGAAGAACGCGCACTCGCACTCAAGGCTAAAAAGCCCGATCTGGATGATCTGCGCTCTGCGCTGGGAATCGATCGGATTAAGGTGCAGGTTGAGGAACTGGAACAGCAGGCCGCTCAGCCCGGTTTCTGGGATGATGCGGAAAAATCGCAGGAAGTCCTCAAAAAGACTGGTGCTCTTAAATCTAAAATCGAAGGTTATGACAAGCTGGTCTCGATGTATGAAGATCTGGAAGTCATGATCGAAATGGCAGATGAAGATGAAGACGAGTCGATGCTGCCTGAGATTGATGAACAGATGAAACAGCTGGATAAGGGAATGGAAACCGCACGTCTGACCACCCTGCTTTCGGGTGAGTATGACGCCAAGGACGCAATCCTTACCTTCCACGCCGGTGCAGGCGGAACCGAGGCTCAGGACTGGGTCAGCATGCTGTACCGTATGTACTGCCACTGGGCAGAAGCACATGGATATAAAGTGTCTGTTCTGGACTATCAGGATGGTGATGAAGCTGGAATCAAGTCCGCTTCGATTCAGATTGAGGGCGAGAACGCTTATGGCTTCCTCAAATCGGAAAACGGTATTCACCGTCTGGTTCGTGTATCTCCGTTTGATGCTTCCGGACGCCGTCAGACCTCGTTTGCTTCGCTGGAAGTCATGCCGACGATGGAAGAGGTTGATACCAATATCGTCGTTCGTCCGGAAGATATCCGCGTCGAAGTTTATCGTGCTTCGGGCGCTGGTGGTCAGAAGGTCAACAAGACCTCTTCGGCAGTCCGTATTATCCACCTTGCAACCGGAATCGTCGTTTTCTGTCAGGTGGAACGAAGCCAGTATCAGAACAAAGACGTCGCCATGCGTATGCTGAAATCCAAGCTGCTTGCTATCAAGATTCAGCAGCATCTGGACAAGATCGAGGATATCAAGGGCGACCAGAAACAGATCGGCTGGGGCAGCCAGATCCGTTCTTATGTATTTATGCCCTATACCATGGTTAAGGATCACCGCACCAACTATGAAACCGGTAATGTCAACGCGGTTATGGACGGCGATCTGGATGGATTTATCAACGCTTATCTGAAGGCACTGGCCAATGGTGAGCTGAAAGAATGATTGTTTGACGCCGATGGTAAGGAGGTTGTTTGACTTGAAGCACCGTACGGAACAGGAAATGATGGATTTGATTCTGAAAGTTGCTTCGGAGGACAAACGGGTCCGGGCAGTCTGGATGAATGGTTCACGTGCAAATCCGAATGCGCCGCAGGATCAGTATCAGGATTTCGATATTGTGTATGCGGTGACGGATATGCAGGAGATGATTAAAAAACCGGGTTGGATTGATGTCTTTGGAGAAAGGATTATCATGCAGACCCGTTCGGAACAGCTGGACTCCCAGCCGCCTTACCTTGACTGGTATATTTTCATGATGCAGCTGCTGGACGGCAACCGCATTGACCTTCAGCTGGTACCTGTCAGTCTGGCGAAAGAAAAGGTGCTGTCTGACCGGATGTGCAAGGTCCTGATGGACAAGGACAGTATGCTGCCGGAAGTGCCGCCTGCCGATGAGAGCGGATACTGGGTGAGAAAACCTACCGAACGGGAATATCTGTGCACCTGCAATGAGTTCTGGTGGGTTGCGACCTATGTTGTAAAGGGTATCTGGCGGCAGGAAATGCCGTATGCCCATGGTATGATGTGCGGGTATGTCTGGCCGATGCTGCGGCAGATGGTGGAATGGAAGATCGGTATTCAGCATGATTTTAAGGTGAATACCGGAAAACTGGGCAAGTATATTGAACGGTATCTTTATTCTGACCAGTGGCGGTTGTTTGCGGGCAGTTTTGCTGGCGGCAATTATGATGATATGATGCGTGCACTTTTTTCAATGTGTGAACTTTTCCGCAGCTGTGGAAGGGAAGTCGGTCAGGCGCTGGGATATGCCTATCCGGAAGAAGATGATCGTCGGGTAACGGCGTTTATCAAATGCGGCGGCCGGTTTGAGCAGATTGAAAAATTACTTGAAAAATAAGCGATGCCGGACATTTTTGCTGTTCGGAAGCAGGCAAAAGTCCCGGGGTCAGATACTCCCGGGACTTTTTTGTATGTTGCCGTATGATGTCCGGTAAAAGGAAGGAACTGATTATGTCTGTTTATGGAATTTATAAGACGGCTGCGCTCTCTCCGAGAGTGACGGTTGCGTCTCCTGAGAAAAACGCAGATACGGCGCTTGCCATGCTCCATGAAGCTGCTGCAAAAGGCGTAGGACTCGCGGTATTGCCGGAACTGCATCTGTCGGCGTATACCTGTGCGGACCTGTTTCATCAGGACGCGCTGATTCATGGCTGTGAAAAAGCACTTGCCCGGATGCTCGCAGAAACTGAAAAGTTGTCGATGGTCTGGGTGTGCGGATTGCCGGTACGGGTAGGGTGTGCGCTGTATAACTGCGCGGCTGTCTGCCAGTATGGCAAAATCCTCGGAGTTGTACCGAAAACTTATCTGCCCAACTATCAGGAGTATTATGAAAAGCGCTGGTTTGCTTCCGGATGCACGCTGCCGGAAGGTCTGACTGTGCGGCTGGCTGGTCAGGATGTTCCGATGGGAAGTATGCTGTTCAGGTTTGGTGAAATGGTGCTTGGCATTGAGCTGTGCGAGGATGTATGGGTTCCGGTTCCTCCGGGAAGCCTGCTGTGTCTTGCTGGTGCGAATGTGATTGCAAACCTGTCGGCATCCAATGAACTGGTTGCGAAAAACGATTACCGCCGTTCGCTGGTAGAACGTCAGTCAGGCGGATGCATTGCCGGATATATCTATGCTTCGGCTGGTGTCGGCGAATCGACAACCGATATGGTCTTTTCGGGTGCCTGCACGATTGCAGAAAACGGCGGTATCCTTGCCGAAAACAAACGCTTTGAAGAACAGGGCAGCATGATTACCGGATGCATTGATGTCCAGAAACTGATGGCGGAGCGGAGAAAGAACGGTTCCTTCCATGATAATGCGGTGCAGATGGGACTTGCCGTCAAACAGCTGCCGGTTATCATCGGTGAGGAACCCGAACTGAAAGAAAGTGATATCGACCGGAAATGGAATCCGACGCCGTTTATTCCCGATACGGCTGAGACGATGGAAATCCGCTGCCGGGAAATCTTTTCGATTCAGTCGTGTGGACTTGCCAAACGTCTGTCCCATACCGGACTGAAAAAAACGGTTATTGGTATCTCCGGTGGTCTGGATTCGACGCTTGCACTGCTGGTTGCAGCTGAGGCAATGAAACGGCTGAATCTGCCGGCTGAAAATATCCTCGCGGTAACCATGCCCGGATTCGGAACAACCGACCGCACCTACCATAACGCACTGGAACTGATTGCATCACTCGGAGCAACGCTGATGGAGGTGGATATCCGTCTTGCCTGTATCCAGCATATGAAGGATATCGGCCAGGACCCGAGCGTACATGATATCACCTATGAAAATACCCAGGCAAGACAGAGAACCTATATCCTGATGGACCTTGCCAATAAAAATGGCGGTATTCTGGTCGGAACAGGCGACCTGTCTGAGCTGGCAATGGGCTGGTGCACCTATAACGGCGACCATATGAGTATGTATGGCGTCAATGCATCGGTTCCGAAAACGCTGGTTCGTCATCTGGTCGGCTATGTTGCTTCGGTATCGGATGAACGGACGAAAACTGTTCTGGAAGATGTATTGGATACACCGGTTTCTCCTGAACTGCTGCCGCCGGATGCAAACGGTGAGATTAAACAGAAGACGGAAGATACTATTGGGCCGTATGAACTGCACGACTTTTTCCTGTACCACTTTATGCGGTTTGGATGCGAGCGGGAAAAACTGCGTTTTCTTGCATTACGTGCCTTTAAGGGGCGGTATGATGAAGCAACGGTGGATAAATGGCTCGCGGCATTTTACCGGCGGTTCTTTATCAGCCAGTTTAAACGCAGCTGTGTACCTGATTCTCCTAAAGTCGGTTCGGTCAGCTTGTCTCCTCGCGGTGACTGGCGGATGCCGTCGGATGCCGACAGAAGTGCATGGGAGATTTGAGATAACGGCGGATTTTGATTGAAGAAGGGTGGCGTAAACGGATGAAAAGAATCTGGATTTGTATTGCAGTGGCTGCATTGCTGCTTGCTTCCTGTGGGAGTGCCGGGAATGTATCTGACAGTTCTTCTGATGATGTATCAGCTTCATTGCCGGAGTCGGCAAGTGATGAAAGTCAGGTTTCTGAAACGGAGAGTTCGCAGTCTGAACAATCCTCTTCACCGGCTGAATCTTCTGAAACGACAGAACAGACTTCTGATTCTGACGTCTTGTTTACGCTGGAAGAAGGTACTTGCATCGACCGGATGTACCGGACACCGGAAGGTAATTTCGCGGCAGAAGTGGCACGCGGTAACGAAGTGGTATTGATGCTGTTGTCCTCAGAAGGCGATCTGCTGAAAGAAAAGCCGGTCACGGGAAGAACGCTGCTGCGTGAACCTGACGGATTCAGCCTGATGGAAACAGGGGAGTATTATACCTTTGATCTGGAAGAATGTACGGCAAATGAGGCCGGTGTCACACCGGAAGGGTATTCGTTTGATTATTCAGAGGATGGAAAGTATTTTCGGCTGACTTACCCGGATGGAAGCGTAGAAAATGTCTGTGAGACAGGCGCGGAATCATATGATGATATTGAATCCCATCGTATCCAGATTGGCCGGTATGCAGTCGGACCGTATCTTTGTTATAGCCGTTTTGACGGTAATGGCGGATGTTATGATATCCAGTCGGGCAAATGGTCGGATTATGCCGTTACCGGCGGATTTGCACCCAGATATCTGATGGATGGGATACTGACCGGTTATGGACAGGGCGGCGAAGGTGGTTATTACCCGTCTGATACCGCACTGAGCCGGTTTGACCCGGAAACGGGTGAACTGGAAAGCCTGCCACTGCCATTGGACGTCTGGCCGACAACTGAATTCGGAGATGGGCAGTATTATATGTTTACCGTCGGGTTTTATAACAGCGATGGTGCGCTTGATACCCGTCTGACGGAACAGTTCCCGGGGCTTGCCGGATTTGAAACGGAGGATGCGTCACTGCTGCTGGTATATGATGCGATGCAGCTTGCTCCGGTTGGGTATATATATCATCCTGA
>DVLW01000052.1 GCA_018715285.1 Candidatus Faecivivens stercoripullorum
TCCTGTCGGCTTATGCGCATACCGTTTTGTATACCGTCGTCGGTACCTTCATTAACGTACTGATTACCGCATTGTTCGCTTATCCCCTTTCTCTGAAAAACCTGCCTGGCAGAAAAGCATGGAACTTCTATGTATTCTTCACGATGCTGTTCTCCGGCGGTCTGATTCCTTCCTACATGATGTGGTCGACTACCTTCCATATCAAGGATACCGTCTTCGCTCAGATCGTCCCCACCCTGCTGATGAGCGCAATGAACGTTTTGCTGGTCAGAACCTACTTTGCAACCTCTATCCCCGACGCTCTGTTTGAAGCTGCTCAGATCGACGGCGCTTCTCAGCTGACCATCTTCCGCTCCATCGTTATCCCGCTGGGCAAACCGATTCTTGTTACAGTCGGTACCTTCGCAGCTCTCGGCTACTGGAACGACTGGACCAACGGTCTGTACTACATCACCAAGGCTACCAACCTCTTTGGTATCCAGAACCTCCTGAACCGGATGGTCTCTGACCTCCAGTTCCTCTCTCAGAACGCCAGCGGCCTTTCGACCGACGCTACTCAGATGCTCGCAAAGACACCGACCACTGCCGTTCAGATGGCAATCGCGTTTGTCGCAATCCTTCCCATCCTGATCCTTTTCCCCTTCCTCCAGAAGTATTATTCCAAGGGTATCTCGCTGGGCGCAGTCAAATAAGCGCAGTGCCTGCGCGGCCTGTTTGCCAACGCAGTATCACGCTCCGAGTGCTCAGCAATCGAGTGTTTGCTGGCCCGCTCAAACGTATATTTACATGCAATAATTTGTAAGGCGGAGTCATTTCACTCCGCCTTATGTTATAATAAGATGGTGCACGTGCACATGAAAGGAGCATCTTATCATGAAACAGGATTCCATCCGTATTTCTCTTACACCGGGTACTGTCATCCCGGCTGAGCTGCACAGCCAGTTTATCGAACACCTCGGAAGCTGTATTTATGACGGCATCTGGGTCGGCAAAGACAGCTCTATCCCCAATGTCGAGGGATTCAGAAAAGACGTGCTGGACGCGCTGCAAAAAATCGCGCCGCCGGTTGTCCGCTGGCCTGGCGGATGTTTCGCTGATACCTACCATTGGAAGGATGGTATCGGTTCTCAGCGTCCGGTGATCTACAACGGCAACTTCGGGACCGCTGAAACTGAGGACAACTCCTTCGGAACGGATGAGTTCATGAGACTGTGTGAACTAATCGGCGCGAAACCCTGGCTGAATATCAATATGCTGTCCGGCAGCGTAAGAGAAGCTGCTGAATGGGCGGAATACTGCAACAGAGAAGAATCGACTTCCCTGTCTGAAATGCGCAGACAAAATGGTCATGATGCGCCTTATCAGGTGAAACTTTGGGGCATCGGCAACGAAGTATGGGCTGGCGGCGGCAATATGACCCCTCAGGGGTATGCCGACGCTTACCGACGGTACGCTTCCGCAATGCCGCAGTTCACCCGGCAGACACCGGATGGCAGACAGCGTCTTCCCCAGACCTATATCCTCTCTGGTCCGGACGGCAACAAGCCAAAAGAACGGGTTCACTGGACAAAAGACCTCTTTTCGGAACTCGCATGTTACCGCCAGCCGAATATCGGCGCAATTGATCTGCATTTCTATAACTGGAATGTCACCGGGAATGACGATGTGGACAGGTTCGATGAATCTGACTGGTACCGGGTTATCGGCGGCGCTATGGAAATCGGCGATGTGATCGATGAACAGTATGCGCTGATTCAGGATGGACTGGCGCAGTTCCCGGAATCGGAAGTCCCCTACTTCCCGAACCCGACACCTAAATGTGACCTCTATATCGGCGAATGGGGCAACTGGCATGGCAGTGCTTTCTCTGCCCATCCTGCACTTTGGCAGCAGTGTTCAATGAGAGATGCGCTGACCAGTGCGCTGACGCTGGATATCTTCCATAAAAAGGCCGATAAGGTAAAACTTGCCTGCTGTGCACAGACGGTCAATGTCCTCAATTCGCTGGTTCTGACCGATGGCGCGCAAACGGTACTGACGCCGAATTATTATGTCTATCAGATGTATATGGTCCACCGCGGCGGCAATGCCCTCTCGCTTCAAACCGACTCCCAGCCGGTCAGTGAACAGCTGGATGGTGTGATGGCGTTCGCATCCCGTACCGGCGATGTCATCCATCTGAATATCATCTGCACCGACTTTGCGGAAGAACATACTGTCAACATCCGGTTTGATAAAGACGTTTTCTGCAACGGCGGCGAAACACTCGCTTCCAGCAATCCTACCGACTGCAACACCTTCGACTGCCCTGACCGCATCCAGCCGCAGGAAAACCACTCGGCAGTCCTGACCGAAAATGGCTGGAAAGTCACTGTCCCGGCGGCTTCGGTGAACGTATTCCATTTTCAGATCGCGTCTGAGGAATAAAAATACTGTATCTTTTTGAAAGGAGTTTCTTTCCATGTTTGAAAACAACTACCTCTTTCAGGTCCCCGAAAACAAAAAAGTCCGTGTTATCGTCCACGCCGACGCGAAAAACGAGGCAGATGACCAGTTTGCTATCGCCCACCATCTGATGACGCCGCGTGAAATCGTGACCGGTATTATCGGCGGCCATTTTGAGAAAAATCCGCGCCAGTATCCGCAGATGTACCCCGATGGCGAAACCGCACGTGCTTCGGTCGTTGAAATCGAAAAGGTCGTTGATCTGATGGGACTGACCGGTCAGGTCAGAATCGCACAGGGTGCTCCCCATTCAATGCCCGATGAAAAAACACCTGTTCCCTCTGACGGTGCACAGATGATTATCGATGAAGCACTCAAGGATGACCCGCATGAACTGTATGTCGTATGCCAGGGTGCTGTAACTGATGTCGCGTCGGCTATCCTGATGTGCCCGGAAATTCAGGACAGAATGACCGTGGTATGGATTGGCGGCGGTATGTACCCGATGGGCGGTCAGGAATTTAACCTGCTGATGGATATCAACGCTGCAAACGTCCTCTTCTGCTCAAGAGTTCCCCTCTGGCAGGTCCCGATGAATGTTTATAAACATCCGGCGGTTTCCCTCGCGGAATTGCAGGTCAATGTCGCTCCGTATGGCAAAA
Organism: Candidatus Faecivivens stercoripullorum; assembly: GCA_018715285.1. Classification (GTDB taxonomy): domain Bacteria; phylum Bacillota; class Clostridia; order Oscillospirales; family Ruminococcaceae; genus Faecivivens; species Faecivivens stercoripullorum. The sequence goes on from DVLW01000052.1 coordinate 3,108, forward strand.
TCGGACGTTACCTTGTCCAGCAGATGATCGACTTTAACAACGAGTTTACCAAGTTCCAGCGCTGGCCGCATGGTGAAAGCTGGGGTCTGGGCGATCAGGCAACGGTTACTGTCCTGCTGGAAGAATATGAACGGTATAACTGGGACTGGGTTCCCGCTCCGCGTGTCGACGGCCGCAGTATGAATTATATCCATAACCAGAATAACCGCCCGATTCGTGTCTACCATACCATCGACGCACGGCTGACCCTCGCGGATTTCTACGCTAAACTGAAAATCAACTTCCCGAATCAGAATGACTGATATTCGATTCACCGTCCGGCAGTGGCAGTTACCACTGCCGGTTTTTGTTGGATAAATAGCTGGATGGCGGATTTATTGACTTGAGCGGAATCGAATGGTATAATATTGCTGTTTGGATTCAATTATAAGGAAGGAAATTGCATTATGTCTTATCGCTCGTCCGGTTATCGCCCCGGTTGTCTCAGAAGTCTGCTCTCTTTATTGATGGGAGCCGCTTTGCTGATCGTCGGTATTAAAATCGGCGCCTGGAAACCGGATATCTTAGACGATACCGAGTATACGATTGGCCGGACAATTGCTGATTTTCTCGACAGCCGCCCGGTGATTGCAATCGATGCCGGGCATGGCGGTGATGACCCGGGTGCATCCGGTATAATGGATGAAGCGGTGCTCACTGCTGAAACGGCAAAGGCTTTGTATGATTTGCTGGACGCTGATGGACGGTTCCAGCCGGTTTTATGCCATGAATATAATACCACTATGACAATTCAGGAACGATACGCCGTTGCAAACGGCAAATACGCTGATCTGCTGGTCTGTATCCATGCAAACGCTGACCCTGATGGAAAAGGCAGTGGGTTTGAATGCTATCCTGCGCCGCCCGGAAGAAAGTACCATAAGGAAAGTCTGGCGTTTGGGGAAATGCTGGTGGAGGAATTTTCGGCACTTGGGATGGATATACGCGGCGAAAATGGCATCCGGTACGCATATTACGATGACAACAATGAAAAATACATCGTCGAATCCAGCAATACACTTGTATTCGATGACCCTTCCTTCGGGATGCTGGAAAAGACAAAGGCTCCCGCAATTCTGGTGGAACAGTGCTTTATCACAAGTGAAAGTGACCTTGCGCTGATCGGCGGTCAGTCCGGTACTGCTGCCGCTCAGTGCTATTATAACGCCATCTGCCGGTATTTTGCGGATGAACTGGAAGAACCGGCAGAGCAAAGCAGTAACGCCGATGAATCGGAAGTTTCCCCGGCTGGGGAAACAGAGGAAACGGATGCAGAATCCGAAGAAAATTACCAGCCGGTTGAACTTCCGTCCGGCAACTGACAGGATATATTAAAAAACAGCTGTATCTGATGACATGTGACGCACAGATACAGCTGTTCTTTTTTCGTTGACAGACACAAAAATGCACCTGTACTTGCTGACCATTCAGCAGATACAGGTGCATTTCTACTATATAATAATACTTTAATCAAACCGCGTCCGGTAGCTGCAATGCTGGCACAGCGGCAGTACGACTTTCCGGTTAAACATCGATTCCCGCGCCGAAACAAACGGTTCAGACGTCAGAATCTCCGAAAGCGGCGTTTCAAACACATTCCCAAGTGCTGCATTTCCGTCCGCGTCCAGACAACAGGGTACAACCGTTCCATCGGCCAGAATCCCAATCATCTGCCGCAGACCATGGCAGAATCCTTCTTCTGAGATAAACGGCGAGGAAAGATGCGGCCACTCAAATTCTTCATCAAAGGTGACAAAAATCCCTTTCCCGAGTGCAACCGATCGGCTTTTCAGCATCTGAGCAAGGTCGCCATCTACTGTAAACGCCTGCTCTATCCGGGATAAGATATGCAGCGTCCCTTTATCGGCTGTCCGGCCATCCGAAAGGGTCCACAGCCGCATGGTCGTATACCGTCCGGCTGCCGACATCTTCCGCGCAAAATCAAAGCATCCGTCGAGGTATTGGTCGGTATCGATCCCCTGATGCGCTGTGAAGCTGTGCAGCGACAGGTTGACCTGCCGGACGGCTGGCGAATCAATCAGAATCGAACCTTTTTGCGGAAGTAAGGTGCCGTTGGTGGTGATCGTAACCTGAAAACCCTGCCGGGATGCTTCCGCGAGGAACTCCGCCAGCTGAGGATGCGCCAGCGGCTCCCCTTTTACATGAAAATAGAGGTATTCAGCAAAGGGGCGCAGCTGGGATAAAACTCGAGTAAATTCGTCCAGATTCATCTGCCGTGCCGGCCGGATACGCGGACTGCAAAAGGAACAATGCAGGTTGCAGATGTTGCCAATCTCAAGATATACCCGTTTGAACAGTGGCATCGATAATCCTCCCTGTATCTTTACGCACTGCGTCTGAAACGGGACAGCAGCTTGTTGGTCAGGAAAAGCATCGTCTCATCCTTCATCAACAGCAGCGCCGCAAAATAAAACAGACAGCAGATCGGAACCGACAGAATCGATGTCCAGATATACCCAAGTCCCATCGCCCGAACGCCCAGCGTAATCGGTATAAATACCACCGACAACAGAAGGTACTGGACATTCTGACGGCTGACAAAGTGAAACGGGATGTGCAGCTTCACCCGGATAAACCAGAAGATAATCGCCATCAGGATGACTTCCGCCACAAAGGTGGAGACAATCGCACTGAGCGGTGTATAGCCGCCAACCGCTACCAGCAGCAGGTCAAGTACTGCATTGAGTATTCCGCATCCGAGCAGCACGCGGACAAGGAATTTTTCCTGATGCAGAACATAAAGTATCTGGTTGGCGCAGATGGTGTACACCGCACTCTCCATCGTCCGGATGGCAAATGCAATCAGGACCGGTATCGAAGCATCATACCGTCCGCCGCCGTATATCCACATAATCTCCGGCGCAAGACAGGCAACACCGGTACAGGCCGGAAATACAATCAGCATGAAACTGTGGTAACTCTTGTCCACCAGTGCCATGAATTCATCCATCCGCCCGTTTCCGCTGTAATATGCAAGCCGCGGCACCGCTACCAGTACAATCGATGCAAGCAGCTGACCAATCATATAGGTGATGTCCTGCGGCGTCTTGTAGACGGTGACCTGCATCTTGTCGGCAACCTGTCCGAGAATCATCTTGTCCAGTGAGGTATAAAGCAGGTTGACGTTGCTGATAACCAGGATGTTGACCAGCGGCATAAAATGCTCTTTCCAGCTGATGCCTTCAAAGCTCATCCCAAGACGACGGGTGACGTATACAAAGCTAATCAGATTGTTGACAAGGTCGGTCACAACCACCAGCATGGTGTATTTGAGAACGTCGTCCGGCTCCTTAATCAGCACAAATATCCCGATCAGGTAGGAAAAACGGACGATAATCGTCTTGATGGTGATGAATTTGTAGTTCTCGCCCGCTTCGTTGAGCCATTCGACCATAAAGACGTTCGCGACTACCTTAAAGCCGAGCACAAGGTAGATGCTGCGTGCTGCCGAATTCGCCTGGAAAAGGATTACCGCTGTGTACAGCCCTGCTACCGCAAGGTTGGTGACCAGTCCCATCGTAAACAGGCTCGCGTACAGCCGTCTGACCTTCTCGCGGTCATCACGGACGGCGGATACCTCACGCACTGCATAGGTATAGATGCCAAAACTGCCGAATACCAATGCAAGGTCTACCCAGGTCGAAGCATCGTTGAAACTTCCGTACAGCTGCGGATTGAACAGCCGCTGGATATAGGGACCGACCAGCACCGGTACGATCAGCCGGAATACCTTCAGGATAAAATTATAGATGGAATTGAGTGTTATCGATTTGGACATCAGTTGCCTGTCCCCTTTCCGGACGCAGGATGGTATTCGGTATCGAACGAAATATGATACAGCTTATGATTGCTGACCTGACGCTCCGGCGGCGGAGGTGTCATATAGTCCCCATAGCAGACCTTCAGGCAGGCGTCCGCATTCTCCGGAACCGGCAGCTGAATATCATCATAGGCGACATACTGCGGCGTGCCCAGCCATTCCCGCTTGAAATCGTAACGGTGGGAATTGGTGAAAGATGCAATGTCCGAACACATGCTCTCATCCTTTTTCAGTTTCGGGAAGACCGAACGGTACCACCAGCGGAAGATGCCGCCACCGCGGAAAATGCGGTTGGTGATTCGATAGACCATCCGCGGCAGCGGAGCCTCAGGCAGATACTGCCGGGTCGCGTTGTAGTCAAACATGGTGATATACTCGGTCAGCCGCCGCAAAAAGGCGTTTTCGACGTAATCGTCCAGCACGAAAATGTCGACAAACATCCCGTGGTGCATATCACAGTCTTTCAGCTGCGGTTCAACAAAGGCAGTACCATTTTTCCGGATCTTGGTGATCTTGACATGATATCCCGGGTCGGTCGTGGTATCCTGATAAAAATACCCTTCGACCGGGTGCGCTGCCCAGTAGGCACGCAGTTTCTCAAAATCCTTCCGGAAAAGTACAATATCCGCGTCGTCATCCCACGGGATAAATCCATGATGCCGGATGGCTCCCAGGGCACTTCCGTAAAACAGATAGTACGGTACGCCACAGGCTTTGGCCTGCCGGTCGATCACCAGCAGGATTTCATCTACCGTCTGCTGAACCTTCTTTAATGTCTCAACTTCCACACGTATCTGCTCCCTTGCTTTTCGTTGCCCGGCTGGATGTTCCCTCACGCCGGTCTGATGGGCAGATCTTCCACAGATTCGCCCGAAAACAGAAAAGCGGCATGTTGATACTCCAGCCGCTTTCATGTTTTTTATATGCTGTATTTGCAGTAGTAATCAGTCGCCTGTTCCCGGAACTCTGCTGAGTTTGGCATGTCCGGATTTTTTGGTGGGCAGTTTCTGCCGCCGCGCAACTTTCCAGCTTTCCTTTTTGCCATGGAAAATCCGGTCATGAATCATTGCGACAAACGGTTTTCTGCCTACTGTGAACTCACTGTCCATAAAGTATACGACTGCGCTGAGGTAGGTCCAGAAGACCACGCCCAGATAATAAATACCATAAATGATGCCGGTGTCGGTCATCGTCCGCAGAACGATAATCATTACAACCGCTATGCAGGCTACAACCAGCTGGTTGAACCGCTTTTCCTTAATCATCCAGATATAGTACCGAACCACACGCTGCAATACCAGCACACCGAAAATTACGAATATGCCCAGTCCGATCAATCCGGACGCCGCCGCAATCTGGAAAAAGAGATTGTGCAGTCCGCCCGATACACCCGGCAGATAAATATCCTCACCGAACGCGGTAAAGTACCGCGCCGCATACCGGTAGGCTTCAATCGGAACATTGTCGTTTCCGACTCCGAACAGCGCATCGTTCTTAATCAGTTCAATGCCGGCCTGCCAGAGGTAGTACCGTCCGCCAAACTGGGTACCGAAGTCTTCACGCTCCAGCTCAACATCGCCCGCGGTAATCGTCGCGGTCGAACTGGTATTGGTGACGTCCTCAAGACGCTCGTTCAGTTCTTCCGAAAACGAGGTCTTCAAAACAAAGTTCGGCAGAATCTCCAGCGCGTAGGTGTGGGTGCCCAGTATCGCCAGCGGCAGTACCACCGCGACAAATACCGTCTGGCCAATCTTCTTGCCGCGTGCGGCCTTGTCCCGGTTCCAGATGATCTCCGGCAGCGCCATCAGCACTACGATCAGAATAATGTAGAAACACAGGGTAAAGATACTGGTTCTCGAGTTGCACAAAAACAGAATCAGCAGCTGTACAATGTTGTTGACCAGATAAAATACCTTTCTCCGGCGGCTGAGCGATTCTTTCTGGACGATGATGCTGACCACCGTCAGCATCAGGTTGATGACCATAAAGAAGCTGGCAGCGTTGGGGTTGGTGTAAAAGCCCCAGATTCGCCCTTCGTAGATGCCATAGTAGTAAACCACGTCGCCCACACGGTAGGCAAAGGCAATCCCCATGAAAAAGGTCACCAGGCTGATGAGCTGCCCGATAAAGGTCGCAATCATAAAGGTATGATTGAAATGCAGCAGTTCCCGTTTGATCTGTCCGGGCGACTTGCTCAGGTCATAGCTGTACATGACCAGCATATTGCTGATGATGTATGCCCACATGACCAGGTTCCGGGCGAAGTTCTGGTCCCGGTTGAAAAATGATGTCAGCCCGTATGCAATCAAAAACAGGTACAAAATGCCGCGGAAGCGGTTGGTCATAAACAGCCGCTCGGTAAACAGGTCACGGATCAGAATCAGCGCCGACCAGGCCAGCGTGAATTTGACAAACGGGCCGATCAGCGGGTTTAAAAAGGCACAGGTCCGTACTACAACCATGACCAGTACAACCAGCCGGTATAAATTGTGATCCAGAAGGCCGTCAATTACCTTGCGGACAATCGATTTTTCCATTCTTATCCATCATTCCTTTCAGGAGCCAGTCTTGCTGCCGGTTTCGTCGCCGCCATGATACCGCTGCTGCATCTCTTCCGACTGGGAATTCCAGTCAAAATGCAGTTCGCGCAATCGTTCATGGAAGCTGCACCGTTCATCTTCCGGAATCGCCATCGCAAGAGCTTTCTTTGCCAGCTCCGCTTTGTCCCCATCCAGAGAGAAAAACGCGATATGTTCATCGAACCCGGCTTCCCTTGTCACTGTGTCCGACACCAGACAGGGCAGTCCGCAGGCGTACCCTTCCGCTACCGTCAGCGGGAAACCTTCAAACAGTGACGGCAGTACCATCACATCCATCGCGCAGTATGCGTCCTGTGGATTGACGATGTTGCCCGGGAAAAAGACGTCCCCTTCCAGTCCCATCGACGCCGCTTTCTCTTTCATCTCAGCCAGTTTCGGGCCGTCTCCGCACAGCAGCAGCTTTGCGTCCGGCCGCAGTTTTTTCAGCTCCGCCAGCAGTTCCAGCAGATACCCCTGGTTCTTGACCGGTACAAACCGCCCGACATTGCCGATGACAAAGCTGTCCAGCGGAATGTCGTGATACCGTCTGAAACGGTTGCGGCGGCCCGGTTCCCAGTAAAAGCGCCCAAGGTCAATCGCGTTGGGTACCACCGCAAAACTGCCGCCGCCATACCCGAAACGGCCGGCTTCGGTCGAACAGGCAAGTCGGATAATCGGCATCTTTCCGAGCTTCGGAGCGTTGAGTTTATGCAGCAGACGCGCAATTTTGCCGCCTTCTGCGCCTGCCGAGTGCACATGCGCAATAATGACGCCGACACCGGCTTTGATTGCCGCCTTGATCGGCTCGATATTGCTGGCAGTCGACAGATGAATATGGCAGACATCGTACTTCTGCTCGGCAAATACCTTCGCCAGCTCCTTTTTATGCTGGAACGGATGACGGGTACGGGATGGAATTACCCGGATCTTGCCGTAATGGTCTTTGATCTGCTTTTCAAAATAGGGATGCTCGACCGTCGAAAGAAAGGTCACATCATAATCGTTGACCGGCAAGGCACAAAACAGGTTGACCGCATAGGTCGACATACCGCCGTGACCGCTTCCAATTACGCCCGTCAGCACTTTCAGCGCACGTCCCGGCTTTTTCTGCTCACCATACAGCGAGGTGATATCCCCAACCGGTATCGCTCCGGGCAGTTCTTCCTGTGTGACCCCAAGCGGGATATTGTAGGGAGTCCTGGTCATCCCCTTTTCCATCAGCGGCGTATCATCATTCAGTCCGCCGAACGGCAGCGTTCCAGGCTGTTCCGGCGCCCCAGGATACATCTCGTTCGGATTCATTTGGATGCCTCCTCATTTTTGGGGCTGAAGAGGTCCTGTTTGATCTTGGTGGTGGAAATCTCAGGGGTACGCGGCAGATATACCACTTCACAGTAGTCTTTCAGGAAATCAAACTTTCCTTTCCAGTCGTCGCCCATGACAAAGGTGTCTACCTTAAATTCCTTTACGTCCTCAATCTTCTGTTCCCAGCAGGTCTCGGGAATGACCAGATCGACATACCGGATGGATTCGACCAGCGCTTTTCGCTCTTCATAGGAAAAATAGCATTCCTTTCCCTTGCCGCGGTTGAATTCGTCGGTCGAGAGCGCAACAATCAGGTAGTCGCCCAAAGCCCGCGCACGGCGCAGCAGATTGATATGACCGTAATGCAGCAGGTCAAATGTTCCATATGTGATGACTTTTCGCATTGGTTTATATTCCTTTCTTTCAGTTCGCTGCCCTTTACCGGGATTTATTTCTTTAAAATCCCCGCAATTTTCAGACAGCGTGCGGCGTCCTCGCCTCCGGGATACCGGTTGACCAGACGGGCAACCTCCTGCCGGCGTGACTGGTATTCGTCCTCACCGGAAAGCAGCGCCGTCAAAAAGGCGGTAAACTCCTCAGGTGTATGGATAAACGCGCCCGGCATCAGCGGATACGGGTCATCGACCACAAACCCGCGGGTCTGGCGGTATTCTTCCATATCGTCAACGGTAAACCCAATCGGACGGTCAAGCAGCAGGTAATCAAAAAATACCGACGAATAGTCGGTGACCAGCCCGTCGGATACCCCCAACAGGCTGTACAAATCGCAGTTTGCCTTCTGCATCTCGTCATTGGTCAGAATCCGGATGTTGGAAAAGCCTTCCCGGTCGATCAGCGACAAATCCTGCGCCGGGTGAATCTTCGCCAGCAGCAGCGCATTCTCTTTCACCAGCAGCTCATTCACCTTTTCCATATCCGACCGTTTGCTGAGAATCGGCAGGCCGGTTCCCTCTTTTGCCTCGGTGTCGTTGTCTCCGAGAAAGGTTGACTGCCTAAAAGTCGGCAGCCACAAGATCAGCTTATCATACTTCTTCTCAATTCCCAGCTGTCCGAGTGGGTCACCTGGACGGAACATCGCGTCATTGCGCGGATGCCCGCAGACAGCAACCTGCTCCCGTTTGCAGGAAAACGCCTTTTGCATGATCGGGACAAAAAAGTCCGACGCCGCAAGTACCAGCGTGAAAAAGTTCTGGTCTTCATCCGATTCGTAATTGCCGATTTTTTTCAGCGGCGAACCGTGCCAGACATTGATAACCATCTGGCGGGATGAGGGCTTGATCGGGTATTTTCCGAACGAATAAAAGAAGTACTTACCGGTCAGAAAGTGCAGGACTCCGCCTACATTGGAGACAAACCGTACATTCTCCGGATGCTCCTTCCCTTCCCACAGTTCACGGTCATTCACCGCACAGATAATCCGGTAATCCTTCATCTCCGGATGCCGCAGCAGTTCGTCATATACCGCGCGGACATTATCCCGGAAACCCATATTGCTGTAGAATACAATCTTTTTTCTGTCTTTTGGCAGCAGCCGGTTTACAAGCGTCAACACACCCGTCATCCGGCGAATCAGTTGTTTATTCATCTGTCTTCATCCAATCTGCACCTGTGCCCTTTCGCACAGCAAGCATTCTGTCACTCAGCGGCGCAATACCTTTTGGTAAAACCGGCCGCGTGCTTCGTTGGGAAGCAGGCTGACGGCAATCTGTCCGGCCGCTCCGTAGACAAACGACCCAAGGCCCGATATCCCGGTCTTGTGAATCGCCCAGCGTGCTTTCACCGACGCTTTCATATAATCCCAGCCGCCGCGGCGTTTGTAAACATCCTCTCCGGCACGGAAATATAAAATAAAGTCCGGCAGATTGCAGCTTCTCGCTCCCGCTGCCAGCATCCGCGCCCACAGGTAGTAATCCTCAAAGCCCGGCATGTGCAGGTATCCGCCTGCCGCCAGTACCGCGTCCTTTTTGAACATCACCGACGGATGATTAAACGGATTCCGGGTTGCGGCATACCGCAAAATCTCCTCATGTTCTGTCGGCACCAGCTTGCGCCGCAGTACATTTTCAGTCGTGCCGGAAAACTCCAGCACCTGTCCGCCGCACAGCGTCAGCGCAGGACTCTGCTTGAACGCCGCCAGCTGCTTTTCAAACCGGTCAGGAAACGCGATATCGTCGGTATCCATCCGGGCTACCAGCTGGCAGCGGCATTCCTTCAGGCCGTCCGACAGTGCTTTTCCAAGCCCGCGGTTTTCCTCAAACCGGATGACCCGCAGCTGCGGGCACACCTCTCCAAACTCCCGGACAACCGCTTCCAGCTCATCCGGCAGTTTGCCATCCTCGACCAGAACAATCTCATCCGGACGCACTGTCTGGGTGACGATGCTCTGGATACAGTCCCGGAAATAATCGGGATTCTCTTTTTTATAAATACTCATCAGTACAGAAAACTGCATATTCTTTCCTCTTTACCATCTGTTTTTCCATCGAAAAACCTGTCTCAGAATTCACATACATAAAGTTATTATACCAACATTCCCCTGGCCGGTCAAGTGTCTGAGACAAGTTTTCCCCTAAAAAGCCCAAAACCCTCATCCCTTTAGGGCTGAGGGCAGAAAATTTACATCAGTGGTGCAAAAACTTTGAGAATATTGCGCAGCAGCCGCTTTCCAAACGACACCGCGCGGCAGTCTGCCAGTGTAATTTCCTGGGAAACTTCCTGTGTATGCTCAAAATCGTGGTAGATCGCACGAATACTTGAATTGCGGTAAAGCCAGGTCGCACATTCAAAGTGCAGGTACAAACTGCGATAATCCAGATTGATCGTCCCGACAACTGCATACAGGTCATCCGACACAAAAGTCTTTGCGTGGATGAATCCCGGCGTGTACTCGAAAATCCGTACGCCGGCTTCCACCAGCTGCGGATAATGCGCCTGAGATACCATGTGCACATACCACTTGTCCGGTACATGCGGCGTGATAATCCGCACGTCAACGCCGCTCTTGGCAGCATTGGTCAGCGCGGTCATCATCTCATTGCTGATAATCAGATAGGGCGTCGTGATATAAACATACCGCTGGGCGCGGTTAATCATGTTCAGATATACATTCTCACCGACCGGCTCGTTATCCAGCGGGTTATCGGTAAACGGCTGCACCAGCCCATCCGATAAATACTGGGTGTTCTGATGAATCTGCGGGCGGTACAATTCAAAATCGGTCTTGTCTCCCTTGACAAAATCCCACATCGTCAAAAACATGACCGTCAGGCTCCAGACCGCGTCCCCTTTGAGCATAATCGCGGTATCTTTCCAGTGGCCGTGAACCTCATGGACATTGATGTACTCGTCCGCAAGGTTGATGCCGCCGGTAAAGCCGGTGTGCCCATCAATAACGCAGATCTTCCGGTGGTCACGGTTGTTCATCCGCAGGTTCAGTACCGGTATGAACGGGTTGAAGACGCAGGCACGGATGCCGTAACTCTCCAGCAGTTTGTCATACCCGTCCGGCAGTTTGAAGATGCAGCCGAGGTCATCGTACAATACACGGACGTCAACACCCTGCGCCGCTTTCCGACGCAGAATCTCCAGAATCGAGTTCCACATCTCGCCTTCTTCTATTATAAAGTATTCCAGAAAAATATAGTGCTCGGCTTTCTCCAGCTCTTCCAGCATCCGCTTCCAGCTCTTTTCGCCGATTTCATGGTACTCGCACATCGTATGACTGTATACCGGGCAGTGGGCGCCGCGTTCGATATACCCCGATTGCAGTGCCGCTGTGGGATTCTCGGCATACAGCAGCTTTTGCAGATGCTCGTGCGGTGCATCGTAATAGAGCATCTTCTGCATGATGATCGACATCTTTTTCTTGGTATGCCGCGACAGTCGGCTGGTACCAAACAGCAGATAAAACGGCCCGCCGAAAATCGGAAATGCCATAATCAGGACAATCCATGCAATCTTGTACGCCGGATTCGACCGGCTGGTCAGAATCGCAAATACCGCCATCAGGCTCGCAAATACTGACGCCATATAAAACCAGCTGGAATAGGAACTGAAATGCACCTGAAATACCACCATCGTCGCTACCTGTGCAATCAGCAGCAGCGCGACGATGACGACCCGGCGGAATATAAACTGTGAAATCTGTTTTGCCTTCATCTTTCTTCTACCTCTCCGGCGGTATTACAGCTCATCCGGGTCCAACTGCTTTTTTCCCAGCCGCTTGTATACAACCTCCCGCAGCAGCGCGTACAGCACCGACGACAGCGGAATAAAAAACAACATCCCCGGTATCCCGAACATGCTTCCGCCAATCGAAACCGCCGCCAGTACCCAAATCGACGGCAGTCCGACCGCGTTGCCGACAACATGCGGATAGATCAGCTGCCCTTCAATCTGCTGCAGTACCAAAAACATAATAATAAACCAAATCGTCCGTTCGGGAGCCGCCATCAAAATCAGAAAGGCTCCGACCGCACAGCCTAAAAAGGAACCGAAAATCGGTACCAGCGCTGTAAACCCGATGAATACCCCGCACAAAAGCGCGTACGGGAATCCAAACAGCGTCATTACAATAAAAAACAGCGTCCCCAAAATGACCGCTTCGGTACACTGACCCGACAGAAAACGGGAAAAGGTCTTGGACGAAACCGACGCAATCCGGATGATCTGTTCACATACCTCATCCGGAAGAAACGCATACAGAATCATCTTGATCTGACGCCCCAGCTGTTCTTTACGCATCAGCACGTAAATCGAAAATACCAGCCCGATGACCACCGAAACCACTCCGCCGACCAGCGACGAGGCCGTCCCGAAAATGCTCTCAATCAGTCCGCTTTCCTCAATCATCGTAACTGCCTGTGCGCTCAGTGTCGCCCAGTCCAGCTCAAGACCTGCAATATACTCGGTCAGCTCCTGGTTGCCTTCCAGCAGCTCCATCGCCCACTTCTGCGCCGAATCAAAATAACCCGGCAATGCAGCCAGCAATGACGTAGCTGTCCGCCCCAGTTCCGGTATCACCATCCCGAATACAAACGCAATGACCGCCGCTACCAGCAATAACGTCACCGTCAGGCTGATCGGCCGGCGAAACCGGAATACGTCCAGTGACCGTTCCCTGGGAAGCTGATTCTTTGCCGCTTTACGGCCTCCGGGCAGTGTGCTCAGAAGCATCTCACCCGCTTTGTCCTGCAATTCATTTTCCTTAATAATAACTGTCTCAATAACCGACGTCTTTTTATCAGGAAACAGAAACCGCTCAATCGCGCTCAGCGGAACATTGAGGATAAACGCAACTACGCCGCCCAGCAAGAATGGCTCTATTATCGCTCCTACCCAGGAAAAACCCTGTGCAAGAACCGGCAGATGCTGTACTGCAAAGTTCAGCAGCACGCCAAACGCCACTACCGCCAGCAGTTTTCGGAACAACTGTCGGTCAAAATTCACACAACCATCCCCTTCTCACTTTTCAATCACTTTCATTATACACCTTTTTTCGGTATTGTCACGGGTAATTTCATGACTCACTCGTAAATTTTTCAGGAAACCTTCACA